>NZ_JBMERP010000016.1:0-64754 GCF_049310925.1 Virgibacillus sp. DJP39
CTTGTACGCAGTTATTACCTTATAATCAGGTGGGCTGATGTTAGAAGGAAGGTTATCCAACGAAAAGAACTGCAATGCCTGTACTTCATCACTGTCACCTTGAAGATCGCCCTGGTATTCGTTGCAGATATATGCGGCTATAACGTTGTACGCTTCATCACCATGTGGGTATTTATAATAAAAATCATTACCAGAAAAAATGTTAAAAAAGGTTAAATGCACAGCTGTCAGACCTGTTTCCTCCTGCAGCTCCCGCTTCGCAACATCCTCCAGTGTCTCACCAAGCTCCATGGAACCACCAGCTAATCCCCAGCAATTATTATCTTTTCTTAGTTGCAGCAATAGCCTCTCGTTCTCATCAATTAACAAAACACTAGCACCTGCTATGATAAGCGGCCTAGAGCCTACCAGCTTTCTTAAATCCATTATGTATCCCATTGACACCCACCTCTTCCAGATAGTTCTCTACTGCTTTATTATCCGGTAAAACAATAAAACTATCATTATATGTACGTATCATTTTCATTATTTCTGATTTATCTTTTTCAAAAAGCTTATTCCACATGAACATTTTCCGGAATACTTTTAGAGATGGAATATAATTAGCTTTTTCTCTACCCAGCTTCTGTAAAATAAACCTCCGTATGATTCTGTATTTCCTGATAGAATAATTGGTATCTAAAAAGAGGATAACATCAGCTTGCTTAATGCTGTGCAGTACCCAGTCGAAACTGTGAACACCTTCCACGATCCACTCGTCCTGGCATAGATATCGGAAAAGTAATCATCTCTTTCCTGTGGAGTTCTCTTGACATCATGTACATCTGCATCCTCACGTCTTTTCCAAACCACATTGTCCAGTTCATAACAGACTATACTTAGCTTATTTGATAACTTTCTTGCAAAAGTTGTTTTGCCACTTCCAACCGAACCTATAATATGTATCTTTCTTGTCTGCATATAATCACAACCTATTTTTCAAAACTCCACTATAAATGGATGTTTCGCTTCATTTAAACAGTCTTTAATTCTCTCACCGAAGTTTTTCCAGGTTACCATCTCCATAGCATCTTCAACAGAAAAGTAACCAACCTCCAGGCTTTCACTACTAGTCGTTAGTTGACCGCCAATCGGTTTTGCCAAGAAAAGCGTGTTACAAATACTTTTGGAAACATTCTGGTATATTCCACAATATTTAACGATCTCAACATCAATTCCTGACTCTTCTTTCGTTTCTCTAATAGCCGCATCACTTAGAGACTCGCCCTCTTCAACTTGTCCACCCGGCATTTCCCAGCCCCTGCGCGGACCTTTAATAAGAAGTAGCTTTCCCTCCTCGTTTATAACTATTGTCGCTGCAGATACGATATGCTTTGGTACACTCATCCTCATTCCACCCTTGATTATATTAATTATAGAATGTCATATGCTTCTTTTCCTTTTTGTAATAGTTCAGCCGGTCTTCTAATGATCCGGTGTGAAACTCAAATTTATGCCCATCTGGATCTGTAAAATAGATTGATTGATTGTCTTGCCTTGCACGCTCTCTTCCATACAGAATATTCACGCCCAACTTTTTAAGACGTTCACAAGCCTCATCAAATTCACTTTCATCAATACTGAATGCAGTATGTGTATAGGATTCCTTTATCTCATCTCGCGGAATATCTTTTTCTAAATTAAGCGCAAGCCACAACCCATTTAAATCAAAGTAAGCTGTCGTGTTTCCTTTGACTAGTAGCTTAGCTTTAAAAACATTACGATAAAAATCAATTGATCTTTCCAAGTCCGAAACGGAAAACAAAAGATGATTTAGTCCATTAATTTGCAAGTAAACACCCCATTGTTAACTTAAACTGCCTAAATAATTCTTCGCCATCAAGTACGCACTCACCGTAAAAAGCTGTGTGATTTTTTTCTCTTGAATAAGGCTATCCAAGCTATTAAAATCGAACAGCTTAACATTAACTTCCTCGTTAGCATCAAGGTCCTGTTCGGAAGCTTTAAAAGCATCTACAATTAGAAAACTTATTACTTTATTATCTTGAGTAGCTGGATTAACCATAAATTCACCTAACAAAATCGGTTCTGTAGCGGAAATAAATCCAGTTTCTTCCTAAACTTCCCGAGTTATAGCCTCTTCACAAGTCTCGCTTTCTTCCATTTTTCCAGCGCTGGAACTTCAAGAAAAAAACCCTTACCTGCATGGCGATATTGCTCAACTAACACTATCTTATATCACAACTACATTAACCCATTCTGCATATTCATTAACATAGTAATCTTCTATAAAATTGCCATTAGGAAGTTCACAGCTGTCTTTCCTCAAATTTCCAAATGGCGTTTTGTATATATATTTTGTCCGTTTTGTTTTCCACTTTTTCAAACCGATCCCTCCATCAGGGAGCTACCACTTCCACTTTTATTCTATCCGGATCCTCAAAATAAACAGCATAATAATCATTGCCACCCGCAAAAGGATGCTGATCTGGATACAAAATGGTTTCGCCTTTTTCTTTTAATTGAATCGTTAGCCTGTCCACATGTTCACGTGATTCCGCGTGAAATGCCAGATGGTTCAATCCAACTCTACACCTGTGATACGGCTCGTCCAAAAACCGATCCTCAGTCTGTACAAATACAATATAGGTATCGCCAAGTTTAAAACTTCTGCCCGCATCCCATTCCTGATAAGCGTGATAACCTAGATCTGCTAATAGCCATCCCCAGAAACGAACGCTACGTTCCAAGTCAGATACATATAGCTCCACATGGTGAATCATTCCTTTAGTCATTCATACACCTCCAAGATTACTCTATAATCAACATGTCATTTTCATCAAATTTCCACATATCTCCGAATGCCACTTCCCAATGATAACCATCAGGATCTGCAAAATAACCGCTGTACCCACCCCAGAAAACACGTTCAGGTGGTTTAACAATTGTTGCGCCTGCTTGTTTAGCTTTTTCCATTACTTCATCAACCTCTTCGGCGGATTTTGCATTGTAGGCAAGTGAAATACCTGAAAATCCTCCTCGGGCAGGCGGCTCTTCTTCGTTAATATCCTTCGCTAATTCTTCTAAAGGATATAAAGCTAGCTTAGTACCAGCATTTTGAAAAAATACAACATCCGGACTTTCTTTCTTCTCTGAAGTTTCAAAGCCCAACCCATCCCTGTAAAATTTTAATGACTTTCCAATATCGTTAACTCCAAGGGTTATAAGATTTATTCTGTTCATTTTGGTCTCTCCTTTTTAGTTTTAATTTTAATCATCCTCATTTGAAGCTAATACTGTTTAAATTATCCAAAGGTACACCCGTCTCAATATAACTTCTTACTAATTTCCATTCCATACCGCTTGTATTTTTAAAAGTGTCAAAGAATAGATTTGCAGTCTTCATCTGTTCTCCTTCTACTGTTAAAGTAGCAGATAGAATGGCCAGCATTTCATTTTCTTTTACTTGAATTAACCCAATATCCTGCAAGTGCCATTCAGCATTCTTATCGCTGAAATGATCAAAAGCCTGTGTCCAGCCATCGATGGATTCTTCATAACCAAAATCTACTATTGAACCTTCTCTTATCTCCCTAGCCTGGTAATCTTTATCTACAAATCTTTCCAATTGTTCTATTGAAAAGCTTTCCCAAGCGTTTTTAAAATTTTCATATTCAGTTTGAAAGCTAGACATCTTAAAACTCCTTATGTATAAAGGCTGCACCATCAATCGATGCAGCCTCTAATAGATTAACTCTTATAACTTGCAGGAAAACTACTTCTATTAAAGGTGAGGTAAACAGCCGCTCCGGCTAATAATACTCCTGCCAGAAGAAATACGACTCGCACACCAAAGAACTCAGCTATGGCACCTATCATTAGTGATGACAATCCAAACGTCAAGGAAATCAGGGCACTCTGGGCACCGTATAACTTCGGCAGTTCTTCTGCTGTTGTTTCTTTTTGCAAATACGTTTCGTAGGTTATCGATTTTATTTGTTCCACAACGCCAATTAGAACGGACAGAATCAGAGCCATCCAAGCAATTGAATTAAGGCCAAATAAAAAGGTGATTATACTAACCCCAAACGAAGTAATTATCATTATTTTTTTCAAATGGCGTACAACAACAATGGAATACTTTGAACAAAAAATTCCACCGATAATTAAACCTACAAAAAAAGTAGTATTCATATAGCCCCACCATGCTTCCGATTTATGCAGGACCTCAGTAACGAAAACATAAATGATAGCTGCGATCCACACTACGTTTGCTACTGTTTCAACAAAGATGACAATGTGGATACTACGAAACAGCGGCGAATGCCAAATAATTTCCCAGCCTTCCTTTAATACCTTACCTAATTTATCTTTCGAATCCCTTCTATGAAATGGGGTTTGATCAATTACTAGACTCATCATAATGGAAGATACAAAAAACAATCCAAACGTAATCCAAATTACAGGCTGCCCACCAATCAATGCAACCAGGATTCCTCCTAGTGCCCAGCCACCAAGTTGAATGGTTTGGTCTACAACAGACACAAAACTATTTGCTTTCACAATCTCCTGTTTTTCTATTAGTCTCGGCAGCATGGCTCTTGTCGCTGGCATCGCCCACCCATCTAAAAAGGCAATCAACAGGATAAGGACGAAAATGATTCCTATTGGTGCATGTGGACTGAATGCTACCCATAATGCCAAACACAATAATAAAAACGTTTTTCCAATCTGTGACCGAACTAAAACGGTTGTTAATTTATAGTGATTAAATAATACTGGTGAAACGAATCCACTCAGGAAACGCCCAAACGTGCTGATAAATGGCAGCAATGCTAGATAAAACACTGACTCAGATGCCGAATACAGGATTGAGATAAGGCCTACGATGTAGAACACATCGCCAAAATTGGCAGATGCCTGACCTATCCATAAGAAACGAAACGATTTACTTTTCATTTTTACTACCCCTTTTTATCATTCTTTAATTAGATGAAAAAAGGTAGTTTTACATTCGTCTGATCCCTCGCTTATTTATTTGTACGCTTCATAAAGATACTTTTCTGTTTAATTTTTTTACAAAAAAACTGTTGTACATGGAATTCTTTAATGAGATAGCAAAAATGAAAGTATGTTAATGTTAATCATATTTTATACCATAAAAATCCAATTGTGAAGCAATTTTCTGAATGCTTATTTACTTAATTTCAATCTGACAAATTTACGCTTCCCAACCTGCAATACAAGATTGTTTTGAATGGTCACCTGCAGGTTAGGATCATCAACCTTTTTTTGATTCAAGCGAATACCTCCATTTTTGATCATACGACGCACTTCGCTTTTAGACGGAAGGAGGTTTAATTCACTGATTAAATCCAGAATGCCTATCGTTGCTTCTTTTTCCCATACGACTTCTGGAATTTCATCTGGCATTTGATTTCTCTGAAAAACAGTTAGAAAATATTCCTTGCTCTCCTCAGCAGTTTTCGTGTCATACAACATTTCCACAAAAGCGTATGCTAAGCGGATTTTTGCATCACGGGGATGAAGGCTTTCCTCTTTGAGTTGGTCCTTTATTTCAGCGACTTCTTCAATTGAGAGGTTGGATGCTAATTCGAAATACTTACCAATCAATTCATCGCGGATTGACATGGTCTTTCCAAAGATGTCATTAGGCTTCTCATCGATTCCAATATAGTTTTTCTTCGACTTGGACATCTTTTCTACTCCGTCCAGCCCTTCCAACAATGGCAGCAAAATCACAACCTGCTTTTCTTTCCCAAATTGCTCTTGAATCTGGCGGCCAAACAACACATTAAACTCCTGATCTGTCCCGCCCAGTTCGACGTCAGACTCAAGCTGTAGTGAATCATAACCCTGCATAACCGGGTAGAAAAACTCGTGAAGGTAAATGGGCTTGCTTTCTTTGTAACGATTATTAAAATCATTCCGTTCAAGCATCCGTGCAACTGTTACATTGCTTGCTAATTGAAGAACCTCTGCAAAATCAATCTTTGACAGCCATTTAGAATTATAGTGAAGCTCCACCGCTTCCGTATCAATAATTTTCCCAAACTGCTCAAAATAAGTCTGGGCATTGTAGCGCACTTGTTCATCGGTTAGAGCTACCCTGGCAGTCGCCTTACCACTTGGGTCACCTATCTTCCCAGTAAAGTCACCGATAATGAGTTGTATTGTGTGACCTAATTCCTGGAACTGCTTTAATTTGTTTAATACAACCGTATGACCAATGTGTATATCTGGCGCTGTTGGGTCTAACCCAAGCTTCACCTTTAGCGGTTGGTTCTTTTTAATGGACTTCGCAATCTTTTGCTTAAATTCATGGTCAGGTATAATGCCGGATACCCCATAAGCTAAAATTTCGTACTGACGTTCAAGCTCCTTAAGTTGCTCATCGTTTAACTGTTCGATGTAATTCATTCGTGTTTCCTCCTTTTTAAAATAAGGCTCTTTTCGTTAGATTTGTTGCTCTTTAATCATCGCAGTTGATTAAAATTGCGGCGTAGTGAAAACTTTTTCAACGCCGCCGTTCCGGCAGAATACTTCGCTTTCCACGGGCACGGCCTCAGTCTCCTCAGAAGCAAAGAACGCTTCTTCCGGGGTCTTCGGACTCGTGCTGTTCCCGTAGGAGTCTTCGTATTCTGCCTTCACTAAGAAAAGTGCGCATGACCCCTATGTTTGACTGGGACTCCTTCACCCTTGAGAAGAAAGCTATCTAAGCTGCGGAAAAATGCGAGACTCCAGTGGGAAAGGAACAGTCTGAAGACCCCGCAGTGAGCGGTTTTTGCTCCGAGGAGGCTGAAGCGTTCCCCACGGAAAGCGAGTGTTTTTCCGTAGCGCTGGATCAGCACCAATCTTATAAATGGTGGTAGAAAATCAATCCAGTTGTTACATCGTATTTTATCGATTTTGTGTAACAAACAACAATCTTTTAGAAAACAGCCTAAAATACAAAAAGACACATCCCAATCAAGGGACGTGTCTATCACGCGTTACCACCCAAGTTGAAGGCCGAAGCCTCCCGCTTAATAAGATATCGGATTTACCGTCTTAAACTAATCACCACATGGCTTTCATAAAAGAAGCTCTAGAATGTATTCATGTAGATTCCTGTATCGATTCACAGCACCCATCGACTTTCTGTAACAACGAGATCTACACTACTTATTTCCGTCAACACTAATTACTATTAAAGTTAGAAATATAGTACGGCTTTTTCGGTGGAATGTCAATATGGTGATGACGATTTGTGAACTTCAGCCAAACTCATGTGAACTTGAGCAGCTTTCGTGTGAACTTCAGCCAAACAGCCAAATTTCGGCTTCTAGCCTGCCGAATCCACCCGGGCTGCGATCAATGCAAACTACAAGTCAGCCGCGATTATGATAGCGAGTAAGCCCTAAGGCGGATACATGAAAATTGTAAATAATCTATACTATTAGGTAATGACAGTTTTTGGGAGGAATTATAATGGAGAAGATAATTAGTGAGAATTGGAGCCTTGATTCCCTTTATGCAGGTGGGAAGGAATCAAGCGAATTAAATGGATTGATATCCCAGTTAAAGCAGGATATGAAAGGGCTACAGGAAACAGTTCAAACGTTTGATCAACTTGACTCACAGCAGGACTGGGTTAATCTTTTTCAAAAGGTACAGGAGTTTAAAAGTGCCTCTTTTGAGCTCGATGAGTTTATGATTTGTCTTTACGCTGTGAATGTTGATGATCCCGACGTTGCTAAATTAATTGATGAAAGCGCAAAACTAAAAGCTGATTTCGAATCGCTGAAAATCGACTTAGATGAATTGTTGGTTAGACTTTCAGAAACCGAGTGGGAAGATTTACTGCAGCATGAGGAAGTTAAAAAGTATCAATTTTACTTAGAAGAGCGTAAGCAAAGTATGGACGACAAATTACCGATTGAAATGGAAAAGATGATAAACGAGCTTTCCATCAATGGGTTTATTGGCTGGGAAGACTATTATGAACAAATGATGGGTGAATTGCGCTTCCCTGTTGAGAAAGATGGTAAAACAGAAGAAATGTCGGTTGGGCAAGCGTTAAGCTATGCTATGTTTTCAAGTGATCGATCTGTGCGGCAAAAAACAGCACGTACAATTGTCTCGATTTGTGAAGAAAAAGCAGAATCATTTGCCACTGTCTTAAACCGGATCAATGGTTTTAGGCTTGATGTCTATAAACAACGTGGCTGGACCAATATTTTAAAAGAAGCAATGGAGCAGAATAGAATTAACGAACAAACTGTCCAAACAATGGTATCAGCGATTAAGGAAAATAAGGAAATCGCGAATACGTTTTTAAAGCGCAAAGCAGAAGTTATGAATCTCGAAAAGTTAGCCTGGTATGATAGGGACACTCCGAGTTTCACTTCTGATAAGAAAGTTTCCTATAGTGAAGCAGCAGACATTATTATTACCCAGTTCCATAAGTTCAGTGAGAAGCTTGGTAGGTTTGCAGAAAGGGCATTTCACGAAGGATGGATTGAAGCAGAGGATAGAAAAGGCAAAATGCATGGTGGGTTCTGTGCCTATATGCCACTGAAAAAAGAAAGTCGGATATTTTTAACGTTTACAGGCAGCTATCAAGACGTTGTGACAATTGCGCACGAACTTGGTCATGCCTATCACAATTATATTTTGCAAGATGAACCAGCTTTCTCTCAGGAAGTAAGCACGAGTGTTGCAGAAACCGCTTCTACCTTTGCTGAAAATTTGGTACTAGACGCTGCTATTGAACATGCATCCAGTGAACAAGATAAGTTGTCCTTACTGGAGATGAAAATTTTAAATGGATTAAAGTATCAGGTTACCGTACCAGCTATGTTTGAATTTGAACAAAAGTTATATGAACACAGAAAACAAGGGCCGCTTACTGCAAATGAGATTTCAGACCTAATGGAAAGCACGGCAAAGGATCTTTATGGAGATGTTTTGGGTGAAAATAACAAGTATTTGTGGATGACAATCCCCCACTTCTATCACACAGATCTAGCATTCTATAACATACCATATACAATAGGGTATTTGTTTAGTAATGGAATCTATGCCCTGGCTAAGGAACAAGGCGATCAATTCCCTGAACAATATGATGCATTATTGCGTAACTCAGGTAGAATGACGGTTGAACAATTAGCAGACCACTACCTAAACAAGGATATTGGTGAGAAGGAATTTTGGGAAGCTTCCCTTCAACCAACTATTGACGCGATTAAAGAATATATGGAGTTGACGGAGAAGATGGTTAGAAGAAGCTAAAATATTCTCTAATATAATTACAAAAGAACCTACAAGTCAATTGTAGGTCCTTTTTTGTTTGTTCAGGTGATATTCCTTACACTATTCAATCGGCTCTATCCACCACAGTTAGCTCTCCTGTTTCAGGAGAAATCACAAGTCCGTGAACAGGTGTGTTAGGTGGTAAAAACGGGTGGTTACGGATCATGTCGACACTGTGCTGTACGTTGTCTTCCACATCATCAAAGCCTTGCAACCATTTTTCCACATCGATACCTGAATATTTTAGAGCATCAAGGGTGGACTGGTCCATTCCTGTTTGCAATGCTTTGTCGATAACAGATTCTGATTTCAGACCGATCATGCCACATCCGTAATGGCCGATTACCGCTACCTCTTTAGCTTTTAATTCATAGAGTGCAACCATAATACTTCTCATTATGCTTCCAAAAGGATGGGAAACAACCGCACCAGCGTTTTTGATGATTTTGGCATCCCCGTTCTCAAGGTTCATTGCTTTGGGGAGCATCTCCAATAGACGTGTATCCATGCAAGTAAGAATAACAATTTTCTTTTCTGGGAATTTTGTTGTTACATATTGTTCATAGTCTTTATTTTTTACAAACTGTTTATTATAGTCCAGTATCGATTCCATGACAGACATGTGCTGCACTCCTTTTCCATTTGTTGTATCTAGTATTAGTTTATTGTTTCTTCTTTAGACTTCAATGTTTCATTAAGAAAAATCTTTCCTGGATTTAAAATGTTATCTGGGTCAAGTGCTTTCTTAATCATCTGCATAACTGGTAACGCATTTCCATGTTCCTGTGCCTGGTATTTTCGCTTACCTATGCCAACGCCGTGCTCCCCCGTACATGAACCGCCTCTTTCAAGTGCATATTCCACGATATGGCGATTAAATAGATCCACTTTTTTCATTTCTTCAGGATTATCAGGATCAACCATAAGGGCCGTGTGATAATTGCCATCCCCGACATGACCAACAATACCACCTATTAAATTATACTTCTTTAATGCGGATCTCGCTGACTCTATGGCTCCTGGCAGCTCAGAAAGTGGTAAACAGACATCAGTTGACATATGTTTTCTCCCCGGATACCCATGCATATATGCATAGGCAACATTATGGCGGGCATCCCACAGTTTGTTACGTGCCTGTGTGTCTTTTTCAAAATCAAATGCTACGGTACCTAAGTCAGCTAATATTTCTTTCGTAAACTCAATGTCCTGCATTAAACCGCCTTCATTACCATGAAACTCAATAAACAATGTTGGCTTTTCATCATAATCAGTGTCACTGAATATATTTACTTGTTTCATAGAAATTTCATCAACCAGTTCAATTCTCGCAACCTGAATTCCAGCTGACAAGATACTAACCACTGCTTCAACCGCTTCTCCAACCGTATGAAAAGAAGCGCGCCCCGCCACTGTCATCTCAGGGATTCCATAGACACGTAAGGTCAATTCCGTGAAGCAGCCAAGCGTCCCTTCAGAACCAGTAAACAGTCCGTTTAAATTATAACCTGATGAAGACTTTGCAGCCATGGTTCCCGTGTTCATAATCGTTCCATCGGCCAGTACTACTTCCAGATTCCTGACCTGATCCCGCATAATCCCATACTTGACCGCTGTGGTCCCACTTGCGTTGGTGGCTACCATCCCGCCTAACGTTGCATCCGCACCAGGGTCAACGGAAAAAAATAACCCATGCTTTTTCAATTCCTGATTGAGTTTTGACCGGGTGACTCCAGGCTGTACCTTGACCAGGAAGTCATTCGGCATCACTTCAATAATGTTATCCATGTATGAAAAATCTAGTGATATCCCGCCATCAGTGGGAATAACATGACCTTCTAAACTGGTACCTAAACCGAACGGTACAATGGGTATTTTATGTTTACTTGCTATTTTCATAATTTGACTTACTTCTTCTGCATTTAGCGGGTAAACAACTAGATCTGGTAATCTTGGTGTGTGATAGGATTCGTCTTTACTATGCTGATCCAGGATAGTTTCATTTGTTGAGATTCTGTCTTCAGGTATAAATGCTGCTAACTCTGTAAAGTAACTCATTTATCTCCCCCGCTCTCTAATTATAATCTTACTGACATTTCTTACTAACTAGTGAATTCGGCTATCAGACAATTCTATCATTTTTTAGAGGTATTATCACGCTTTATGAAGCTGGTACTAATTTTCATACTACGTTCCTACTACAAATTATTTAAAGTCTGTTAGTGTTTACAACCAATTTACAAACTTTTCAAAACTTACTACTATTCTACCATTTAAATCTATATATCTATCAACTATCATAATAAGTGAAACGGTAACCAAATTTCAAGGAGGATGTACATGAGAAAAAGGATTTGGGTCATCGCAACAATTAGCGTGTTAATCATTGGAAGTGTTATTGGAATTAACAGCACTGATACAAATGCTGAGAGTAATAACAAAAAGCATAATAAAGGTAAAGTTAAAAACGTGATTGTCCTGATCGGTGATGGAATGGGTCCTGCTTATACTACAGCATACCGTTACATGAAAGATAATCCATCAACACCACAAATGGAAGATACAATTTTTGACGAGCACTTAGTTGGTATGGCAAAAACATATCCTGAAGACATAGAAGAAAATGTTACAGACTCAGCAGCTGCAGCAACTTCCATGGCTGCTGGCATTAAAACATATAATGGTGCAATCTCAGTAGACAACGACAAAGAATCAGTAGAAACAATACTTGAGGTTGCAAAAGAAAACGGCAAGGCTACTGGACTTGTAGCCACCTCGCAAATTAACCATGCAACTCCGGCCGCATTTGGAGCGCATGATGTATCACGTCATAATTACAATGATATAGCTGACGACTATTTCGACGACGTGATCAACGGTGAACACAAAGTGGATGTTTTACTTGGTGGTGGAACGAAATACTTTGATCGCGAAGACAGAAACCTGATAAACGAATTTAAAGCAGATGATTATAATTATGTGAACACAACTGAGGAAATGCTAGAAAACGAGAATGATCAATTACTTGGTTTATTTGCCCCAGTGGGTATGCCAAAAGCTATTGACCGGGAAGAGTCAACACCCTCGCTCGATGAAATGACTACTGCAGCATTAGAAAAATTAAGTAAAGATAATGATGGATTTTTCTTAATGGTCGAAGGCAGCCAAATTGATTGGGCAGGACATGCAAACGATTCTGTTGGCGCTATGAGTGAAATGGAAGATTTTGCGAGAGCGTTTGAAACTGTAATTAAATTTGCTAAAGAAAATGAGCACACACAAGTCGTGCTAACAGCTGACCACTCTACTGGCGGATTCTCTATTGGCCGTGATGGAGTTTATAACTTCAATCCTGAAGCGATAAAAGCAGCTAAGCGCACACCAGAATTTATGGCACAGGAAATTATCGACGGAAATACTGTTGAATCTGTATTAAGTAAATATGTAACGTTTGATTTCACGGAAGAAGAGCTTACAGCTGTAAAAGAAGCGGCTAGTCAAGAGGATTTTGATACATTATACAGCACCATATCGGAAGTATTCAATGATCGAGCAGGAGTCGGGTTTACTACTAGCGGGCACACAGGTGTAGATGTTCCAGTTTACGCATACGGACCAAAAAATGATGTATTTTCAGGATTAATAGAAAATACAGATATAGCAGAAGAGATTTTTGGATTTTTAAAGTAAACTTTAGAAAACCTTGATTGCACTAAAGCAATAAAGAAAGCGAATGGCCAATATGGCTATTCGCTTTCTTTAATTTTTATCCCTCGACGAGCCACTAATTCAACTCAACAGAAATAATATATACATGCTCATAGTCCGTAGCCTTTTCCAGTTGCTCTTTTGTTTCTATATCATTATATATGGACAAGCCCTGTTTATTTGTATAAACAATTGTAGCTACTACTTTTTTCTCACCTATAAATAATGGTGCTTCATTAAGACCACCCGTGCCAGAACTCATTTTTTCTCTTCCAGATATGTCTTTCTTAAAAAGACCTGATGATTGACCGCCATCATCCATAATGGAAGTAATCCATTGTTCCTGATTATCATCCATTAATCGCTGGATAAAAACTGCCCTTATTGTTCCAAGGTCATCATCTTGCGTTACTTTTGTATTTATTTCCTACCAACCATTGCGGAATTGGTGCTGATCCATCGCGACGGTTGATATTTTTGAATAACGGCTGATTCACTGGCCACAACGGGGGATATTTCCTGATAACGGCTGATTCCTTGGCCACAACGGGTGATATTTCCAGATAACGGCTGATTCCTTGGCCGTAACGGTTGATATTTCCGGATAACGGTTGATTCCTTGGCACGAGGAGTTTCACGCGGAAAGTGTTTTTTCGTAGCACACAGTTCCATTGCAGTTTTTATCAATTGCAAAAGATACAAACTGCTACGTAACTTACGAAAGGGTGCCAAATAAAAGACACCTGCAGACGCAGATGCCAAGTTCAGCCGAACACTATTTTATTCTGTTGCCAGTACATCATGGTACTCAGGTGTTTTTTCCATTTTCTTTTGAGCATAGGAGCACACCGGAATTATTTTCTTTCCTTTTTCTCTTGCGTAATTCACTACCTTTTCAACAAGTTTCCCGGCAATCCCCTGACCACTAAGACTTTCCGATACAACTGTATGATCAATGATTAACTTTGTATCAGTTAGTTGGAAGGTGATTTCAGCCAATGGTTCAGCTTCATTTTCACCGACATAAAATTTACCTTCACCTTTTTTTATAGTTGTCATGCTAAATGTCTCCTTATATTTGTTTCATTTTTTCATCAAGCATTTTAAATACCTCTTTCAAATTCTCGTTAGCTACATCCGAATAGTTGTCACCTATACTTACTTCAAAATAGCACCCTTGATCATCTATTCCTTTTGTGTAGCCAGTTAAACCTATGCCTGTTGCTTCATAAATAGAAATTAAGATCTGTTCTACTTCTTCTTTTTTGGCAGTAAAGTGGACGTGAAACATATTAGAGACAGGGACTTTGGGTAATGTCGACACTGCATGACACTGATTATATAATGAAGCGAGCTCTTTTGCTTCCTCAAAATACTGTTTCATTTTTTCAGACCGTTGATTGAAATAGTAATCGGCACTAATAATATAAGGGTAAAGGCTAATTAGATCTCCCCCGTGACGTCTTTTCCATACTTTGGACTTCTCTGTGAATTCCTGATCACCGGCCAGGATTGCCCCAGCTATTCCACCAATTCCTTTGTAAACAGAAATATAGACACTATCGAAAAGCCTGCAAACCTCAGCTGCCGTTTTCTGATAATAAGGAAGTACTTCAAGCAGTCTAGCACCATCCAAATGTAACTTAATTCCTTTCTCCCGACAGTGATTGGAAATATCTACAAGTGTTTGATAATCAGGTAGTTGACCACCAATTTCCCTTTGTGGCAATTCAAGCAGTAAGCAGGAAATAGTCTCCTCCATTTGAACAACATCCTCAAGCCCAATAACACTGTTTTTATCAGCTAACAAAACGGATTCAATCTGATGGAGTTCTTTTAAACCATCCTGTTCATGAATCTCCACATGCGATAATGGATGGTAGGCTACTTTTTTCATGCCTTTTTCATCACACCAAATTCTTAAGGCAATTTGCTGTGCCATCGTTCCACTTGGGAAAAAAACGGCTGATTCCTTCCCCAAATAACGCGCCATTTTATTCTGGAAATCGTTAATTATTTTACCGCTACCGTAATGATCACTTTCTTCTTCACCATCAAAGTTCTCTAAAACATCTTTAAGCACCTGGATATTTCTACTACCATGGCCAGCTACTTGTTTATCGGTTTTTTTAAATGCTTCAAACAGATTCACTTATTACTTCCCCCTTTACTTACAACTAAGGCAATGTAACTACGATCATCATTAAGAATAGTAATGCTAAATAGTTAACAGAACACACAAACATGACATGGGCCCACTTTGCATCATCTTTTGTAAAGAATCCGCTGATTGCGACCACTAACCAGGCAACTGTAAGTACTGTAGCTGTCACTAAAAATACTGCACCCAGTTGTACCAGGAAAAACGGTAATGGCAGCAGACATGCGATATATACAACCATTTGTCTTTTGGTCACATCAAAACCATAAACAACTGGCAGCATAGCAACCTTTGCAGCCTTGTATTCATCATGTTTCTTCATTGCTATAGCAAAAGTATGTGGCATCTGCCAGATAAACAAAATTAAAAACAACATGATTGGAACAACGTGAAAAGCAGGTGCTATGGCAGCCCAGCCAATTAAAGGTGTTACTGCACCAGAAACACTGCCTATTACGGTGTTTAATGTATACCTTCGTTTAGACCACATGGTGTATAAAATAACATAGGTGAACCATCCTACAAATGCATATATAGTTGTTTCAACAGTTGTAAAAAGAAGCAGTACAAAGCCAAGAACCGTTAAGACAATCCCTAGTATTAAAACTGTTTTAAGCGAAAAAGAACCCGTAACAGTTGGACGTTTTTGTGTTCTCGCCATCACTTTATCAATGTCAACATCGTACCAGTTGTTAATGACAAGTGCCCCTGCCATAACCATTGTACTTCCTGCAATTGTTAACAAAAATACAATCCAATGATCAGAAAAAGATTCATTGGAAAAATATAATGCCAGCCAAAACCCGGTGAAAACAGGTAATATATTTAAAATTAATACGATAGCTTTGAAAAGTTCTTTTAAATCCTTGAAAATAGAACCTTTTCTTACATTCTCCTGTGAGGACGGAGTATCCTTTATATTCATTTCATTTCCTCTTTCTATAACTGACTAGCAGGTTTATTACGTTAACTCCATAATACCATTTCTATCGAATTAATATAACATGTAGGATTTTTTACCAAAAAATCAAAGCTGTTGAAGTACTGATTTTGGGAAATCCTATTAGCAAAGTGAGGTGACAAAATGGCTAGAAATAATAAAATCCTGGTTCCGGCAGCCCGCAAAGAATTGGATGTCTTAAAAGGGCGAGTGATGAAGGCAAAAGGCTATAAAGTTAACGGGGCTGATACTAATGCTGTTAAATACGAAGTAGCAAGTGAGCAGGGTATTACGCTTAATAAGGGGTACAATGGTCAACTTACATCCGAACAGGCAGGTAAGATTGGAGGTCCTATTGGTGGTAATATGGTTAAAGAAATGGTCAAAATGGCTCAGGACAGCATGAGACAGAAGTAACGTGAAAAACAAAGGCTGCATGACGAGTAAAAGTCATGCAGCCTTTGTGATCCAGTTTAGTCCTTATTTTGCCTTCTCATTGATAACTCCTCATTAACCATTGAATACATGCTTTCTACCCCTTCACTTGATGCTTCAAAGGAATATGCATTTTCCACTCTAATTCCCACGTTATCCGCTTCTGTAACTGCATCAATATTAGCTCCAATAAAAATGAATTCCCATCCGTATTTTTGTTCCTGGTGTTTGATCATCTCTTTAATTTTCTGTTGAGAAAATTCACGGCTCGCATTCTCCATTCCATCTGTCGTAATAACAAACAATACCTTTCCAGGCGTTCTTTCTTCACTGGTCTTAGCGAATCTGTGGCCCACATCCAACATGGTTTTCCCTACTGCGTCCAACAATGCAGTAGTTCCTCTTACAAAATACTCTTCTTCTGTAAGCTCTGCACTATTTGCATCAACACCATTCCACAACACCGCATACTCATCGTCAAATAGTACAGCCGTGAGCATTGTTTCGCCCTCCAGCTGGCACTGCTTTTTAACCAAAGCGTTGAATCCACCAATCGTGTCCTTTTCAAGTCCGGCCATTGATCCACTTCGATCAAGTAAAAAAATAATCTCTGTCAAATTCTTATTCATATAAATCATCCTCCTGTGTTTTACATCATGGTATAATAGTAGCTGAGTTTATCTATTATATGGTCGCCTGCAAAGCGACATTTTTGGAGGGTACAAGATGCTCAATAAAAAGATAATTTTAGAATTGCAGAATTACATAGACAATCACTTGGACCCCATAGAAGATTACAGCGTTTCATACAATATGGAACACAAGCTTCAGGAAGTAAGTGAACATGAATTAGGGGACTTTATAAAAAATAAACGCAAGCCAACATTCCAACAGGTTTTGTTTAATTTTATTGATAAAACTGGACTTACCGATCCGGAAGTCTATAATAAAGCATGGCTTGATCGCAAGCACTTCTCAAAAATACGTTCTAACCCGGAGTATCGTGCCGGAAAAAGTACCATTCTTGCTCTTGCTCTGGCAATCGAGCTTAATAAAAAAGAAACCGATAAGCTTCTAAGCTCAGCCGGTTACTCGTTCTCTGACAGTGATACATCCGATTTGGTTCTCCAGTTCTGTTTTGAGAGGGGAATTTACGATATCTATGATGTAAATCTGGCGCTAGATTATTTTAGTTTAAAGCCATTGATTGGATGAAAAATAGTTAGAATCAGCCAAATCCGAGATAACGGGAATTGGCTCTTTTGTTTTTATAGATCCTTTTCTCTTAAAATCCTGCCTATGAACTGTGTGCTCCTAACCATTCCCGGCTGACCCGGAACCCAGTTTGCAGGAACTCCTTCTCCGGTACTTTTACTGTATTGCAGCCCCTCGATTATCCTCATAATTTCGTAAACATTTCTACCAACTTCTAAAGGATATACTAATTTGGTAACTATAGTTCCTTCTGGGTCTATAATAATTGTCGCCCTTAATGCAGCTCCAGTATTCTCATTTAGTACTCTGTACGCCTTACTGATTTTATGTGTATGTATAGGTGTTTGTCCAGTTAAGCCCATTTAGGATAATCTTTTTGTTTGCATTTGTGATATAGGGGTATGGGGTATATAGAGCGTCACCTTTTAAAGAGAAACCAGGGGTAAAAAAATAGTATAGTGGCAAACCTAGAATAGTATAGTTTTATACTCTCAGATATTTTATTCTAATTTTTAAACAATGGAGGGGTACAATGGCATTACAACCATTAACAGCAAAAGATATAGCTCAAAAGATTCTCGCTAATGAAGAAGTATTCTTGTTAGATATTCGAAAGGAAGAAGATTATAGTGATTGGGCAATTCAAGGACGAAATGTTCGCAGTATGAACATTCCCTATAACCTTCTGAAAAATGGGGTAGATGATGTAAAAGAACAACTTCCTGAAGATCAAACGATCTACGTAGTTTGTGCAAAAGGCATCTCTTCTCAAAATGGGGTAGAAATACTACAAGATGCAGGAGTTCAAAATATTACTTATTTAGAAGGTGGTATGACTGCGTGGAGTGAACATCTTGAGCCAATGAAAATTGGCAACCTCTCTGACGGAGGAGAACTTTATCAATTCCTTCGCATCGGTAAAGGGTGTCTTTCTTACATGGTCGTAGCTAACGGTGAAGCAGCTGTTGTAGATGCTAGCAGAATGATTGATACGTATATAGATTTTGCTAACCAAAAAAATATAGACATTAAATATGTACTGGATACCCACCTTCATGCAGACCATATTTCTGGTGGAAAGACGTTAGCAGAGCAAACCGGGGGCAGATATTACTTCCCACCTAAAGATGACAACGGCTTGACTTTCGATTTTAATAAGCTGGAAGATGGCACAAAGATCATTGTTGGTGGTTCCGTTGAAATCAATGCCTTTTATTCACCTGGACACACAATTGGCAGCACAAGCTTTATTGTAGACAAGAAATACTTGATGACTGGAGATATCTTATTCATCGAATCAATTGGTCGGCCCGACTTAGCGGGAAAAGCGGATGATTGGGTGGATGACCTTCGGAGGACTCTATACGAGTCATACCACGACTTATCGCAAGATTTAGATGTGTTACCAGCTCATTTTGGAGCAATGGAAGAAATCAATGAGGATGGCACAGTTTACGCGAAGCTAGAAGAACTTTACCAGATGAATGACCATTTAAAAGTGGAAGATGAAAAAGAGTTCCGACATCTTGTCACAGACAATTTACCTCCACAACCAAATAGTCACGAAGAAATTAGGAATACCAACATGGGTAAGGTAAATCCAAATCAGGATGAACGGCGAGAAATGGAAGTAGGACCAAATCGCTGTGCCGTGTAATCCAATTTACAAATCCAAATCAAATGGTTTCGATTTGTTATTTTTTCTGCATATGAGCCCTGCCCTGGCACCTAGTATAATGATACAGGTACCAGGCACTTATGTGATTGAATTACTTACCACAGCATTTTTTATACTTTTTACCGCTTCCACATGTGCATGGTTCATTACGACCAACTTTGGTATGCTTTTTTATGGGAACTACATTTGATTCCTTGTAGCTTACAGTTGGGTTAAAGTGCTTTTTTTCTGTTGAGAGAGTTCGTCAGGTGAATTACCTTTTAGCACCCACAAACGAGTGTCGTTGTTTAAATCCATTAACTTTTCCAATAACTGCTTTACAAAATCCATAGAAGGAAATTCAATTTTGCTTTGTAAAAACTGCACCATCATTTCGGTTTTCATACCCATTTTAACCATATCAGTAATCTGCATTGCAGTGAAATTGTTCATTTCGTGTGTTCTCTCTATATCCCGGTTCCCCAGCCATCAATAACTGTTTCTTTGTAAAACGATGTAATCCGTACCTTGTCTTTTTTGTTGTTCCTTTAGTATTTCACTAGCATTGAAAACCTTATGATAGTGTAGTCCATAACCTGATAACTCGACTTGACCGTGATAATCCTCTGCAAAAGACATTACTTTTATAAACTCTAATCCATCAATATCCTGGCCTGTGAGTTGTTCGACTTTATCAATCAAAACTGATATACCTGCAACACCATAATAATAGAGAAGTCCATGGGTTAAGGATATCCATTCAATTATCATCCTTTTCAGGTTTTTATATAAACGTAATAGCAAAAATCTTTCCAGTGGCGTAACAACACATCCACTTGTAGGGAAATATCATAAATCACTAAGTCGCTTCTTATCACGTTTACCCAAATGTGTGTACGGCATGTTATTCACAAATACTATTTCCTTTGGCATTTGAAACCTTGCCAATCTGGGCCGTAACCAATCAAAAAGTTCATCTTTTGAAAGATTTGGCCCTTCTACCGTGTGGACAAAAACCTGCAGCCTCTGCCCAAATTCTTCGTCATTAATTCCTATCACTGCTACATCCTCTATTTGAGGATGTGTGATTAATATCTGCTCGAGTTCAATCGGATAAACATTTTCACCTGCTGAAACAACCAGATCATCGGTTCTTCCACATAAAAAATAATACCCTTGATGATCCTGGTAACCTAAATCCCCTGTCCTGATCCAATTACTGTTTCGCATTGACCAGCTGTTTTTAACACAAAGTTCACCTACCATGCCTATTCCCAGTTTATTGTCATTTTTATCCAACACATCTAATTGGCCACCACTTATTCTTTTACCAATCGTAATAGGAGAATATTTGAGGTCATCTGGGGTTGCTATTACATTTAATCCCGCTTCTGAAGTACCATACAGATTGTACAATACATCTCCCAATTCCCGGGAAACCTTGTTTACAAGTTTGGGACTGAGTTCAGCTCCACCTGAAGCTATACAAGCGAGTGATCTTAAATCCTCAGTATTGGTATTCAGCATTTTATGGATCATTAAAGGTACGACAGTTACTACCTCCACATGGTGCTTGCGAATAAGATCACATGCTTTTTCAGCTTTAAAATCGTTATTGATAACTACCTTTTTGCCCAGTGCAATGCATAACACAAATACAGCTATACCATAACCATGATAAATGGGCGTGGCTATATAGGCTGTTTTATACTTTAAAAGATTTAATTTGGAGAGCAAAGCTAAAGAAGGATTTAAATAATTAAATAAAGATGGCTGATGTACCGCTTCTTTTGACTTCCCTGTCGTACCACCTGTCAGCAGTACTATTTTACTGGCTGAAGTTCTTGACAGTTTCAGTTTCTCACTTGTAAAAAGCAAATTATTTATTGCGGGCAGGTTTTCATGATAGCTGAAAACCTTATCTTTATCATAAGATGATTGCTCGATCAAAGTGTTCAACTCTGGATCATAGATCAGTAAATCAAAGTCATGGATATCCTGCAACTGATTAAATTGTTTCTTGCTCATTTCGGTATTAAGTAAGTAGATATCTGAACCTAATCGCGCAACAGCGAAAATTGATTTAACCAAAGAAGCATGGTTAATGCACAAAAAACCAACTTTCTGACCCGGCCTTAACCCGTGGATTTTTTTCAAAGCCATGGACAGCTGTTCGGATTGTGACAGCAACTCTTTATAACTTATTTTTTCCTTTTCATCCACCAAAACAACCTTTTCACCATAAGTTCTTTCTGCAAAATCTAACAGCATTAATAAGTTTGTGCCATTTCTGAATAGAGCAGCAGTCAACCTGTACAATCCTAAAGGAGAAAGCAATCTGATTTTATACAAAACATATAGCAGTTTAAGTACCTTCAAAATCACTCCCCCTTTTTTCTTAATACAACCGTATTTATAGATTCCCAGATCCCTCTGAACAAGATTGATGCAAGCTGTCCAAAAATCAACCACCATGGTCTGTATTTTTTCCTTTTTGTATACATCGTCCTGCAGATAATTTTAGCAACATGGTTTGGACGCATTGCAGGCATGTTCTGATAAGCTTCTGTCGGCAGTATCATTGGTGTCTTTACTAACGGTAGATAGATTGATGATGTTGAAATTCCCATTGCATTAAGTTCAGGACCTGCTGATCGAAACCATGTGTCAAAAGCTGATTTTGATGCCTGATAGGCTGCCCATTTTGGGATTGGTAGTATCAAGGCATTTATGGTAGATACATTGATAACCTGTCCTTGATTTTTTTTAAGAATTGGAATGACAGATAACATCAATTGTACCGGCGCAAAATAATTGATAGCCATTGTACGAGTGAAATCATGGTATCTGTCTAATGATTGAGGAATCGAGCGTCTGATAGACTTACCTGCATTGCTGAGTACTATATCCAAGCCGTCCGGTAGTTGATGGATAAATGTAAGTAATCCCTCCGTTTCCATCCTATTTCTAAGGTCTACACCAAAGACACTTACTTTTGCTGCTTTCTTTTCTATTTCTCTTTTCATTTTTAACAGCTTTTCTTTTCTTCTCGCCACTAGAATCAAGTGAGTATCTGTATCCGCTAGTAGATACGCTACCTGCTCTCCTATTCCGGAACTCGCACCAGTTATAAGAATAGTCTTTCCTTGCAAGGTACGTCTAAGCTTCTTTTCATTCAAATATGTAGGGATAAATAATAGTTTTTCAAGAAAGTTATAGTTATACATAGGAACAAATCCTTTTTCCGTGTCATTGTCTTTAGAGAACCTTGTTATAAAATATTCTATATAAAGACAAAAAAACCTCTTTTCTATGCTAACAGGATTGAGAAAAGAGATATTTTAACTAACTTATATGATTTTCTTTTCTTGCTTTTTTTCTCTCAATTAACTTGAAAATAATTCGTAATAAAGGTGGCACTGCAAAAAAGATAAAAAATAGCCGGAACAGTTGATAGCCTGAAACAATAGATAAATTCGCATGGATTTCATGAGCGATTATCCCCATCTGGTCCATCCCACCTGGAGCCATACTTAGTAGCGCCGTTGCGTTTGAAATAGGGTGGATTTCGGTCAGTATAATACTTAATACCACTGCTCCCATCACAAGCATGATTCCACTGCTAACCGCAAGGCTAATTGTCCTCACTTTTCTATGCAGTTGATTCGTTTTAAGCATCAAGCCCACATGGGTACCAATCATAAGCTGAGCACCATTGATCAACACCGTTGGAAGCTGTGGTCCCTGCAAACCGGTTAGTTGAAGAATTGTAGTTCCAATAAGTGGTCCTAACAAATAAGCTGTCGGTAGTTTTATTCTGCCACCTACAATAGCAAATACAATCCCTGCCACTGCGAAAATAAGCAAATTCGGAAACAGGTCAGCCCACTTCGCTGAAACCTCTACCGTAAAGTTAGTTGCTTGTTCCGCTCCACCATGCCCAAACACTGGAATCATAACAAGCAAAGGCATAACGATGACAATAATCATTAGACGTGAGATCTGCATAACAGTAACTACAGCTAAGTTAATCCCTTTCGTTTCCTCAGCCAGTAAAATCACCTGTGAGAGTCCACCTGGGATACAGCCTAACAGTGACGTACTATAATCACTATCTGAAAGCCTGGAAACAACAAAAGCAATACCGGAACAAAGTAGTAATAGCAATAGCGTCATTGAAAACATGGAAGGCAGTTGAAGTGCCATGTCCTGCAAAGCAGTTGCCGTCATTGATAGACCAATCGTATAACCAACAATCATCATGCCTGCATTTCGAACAGATCTGGGCCATACATAATGAAGTTTCAATACATTTGTCCCTACTACCACCGCAATCATTGGCCCAAGAAGCCATGGAACCGGAATGTGCATTAGTTTGAATAGTATACCGCCGATTATAGCAGTAATAAAAGTTATGCTAACTTGTTTAAGCTTCCGTGTATCTTGTTCCATGCTGTGTTCCTTCTTTCAATTCAATGGTGACTTTTTAAAATTTCGATTAAACGTTACTACTGCATTCTACCACGACGGATAGAAACCATAAAATTAACAAACTCGTTTATACATCAACAGTATTAAACAAAAAAAGTCAAAATACATACTAAAGTTCTACAAACTTTTGAGAATAATGCATGTACTATTAACATAAGGGTTACTTCGAGGCGCTAAATATTATTCTAGGAGGAAAATAATGAAGAAAAGCATGTCTATTTTAACAGTCGTTCTAGGACTTGGATTAATGACTTCACAGATTGCATTCGCCAATCCACAGTCAACTCCAAACGGTCCATATGTTGAAAGAGAGCAAAATGTGTCATTGTCAAGTTTGATGACAAATGAGGAATTAGAGGACAAGCTTCTAAAATTAGAAAGTACTTCTCATGGAAAAATGCAATTAGACATTGTAGGACACTCCAATAATGGTGCTCCTTTGTACGTTGCGAAATACGGAAATAATGATCCAGACAAAAGCAGGGTATTAATCTATACTCAAATTCATGGAAATGAAGTTTTAGGCACCGAGGCAACAATGGAAATGATGCAAAAATTCAATTCCGGCGCAAAAGAAATTAACGAAATGCTTGATGAGGTGTCTGTTTGGATAATGCCACGAGTTAATCCTGATGGCACGATGACACAATATGAAGGAAACTGGAATCCAGTCCGTTATAATCATCAAAGTTGGAATCCTGAAGCGTTAGGAATGCCAGCAGACACGGAAGCTCCCTGGTATTATAACCTTGGTTATGAAAGAGGCCAGGCAAACGATGGCGGAATATATTATGGAATTCCAGGGTATGACTTAAACCGTGACTTCAGTCCAAATTATAATTTTGATATTAATGAGGTTGATAAGGAAAAACTTGCAGAAGTGCTAAACAATGAATCCACGAACAACCCTTATTCCACCGGATTTGTTGTATCTCCAGAAGCACAAGCAGTTACTAATGTCGCTAAGGAATTTAATCCAGATGTCGCTATAGACGTACACCATAGAGGTTTTAATGTACTTTCAGAAGACGATAACCGCTCTGTTGCAATATCTGTTTTAGGGCTTTTTACAACAGAACCATATGTTGATCCATTTAATGGAAAGACGTATGAAGTTGAAGAAAATGTCGCTAAGCTAAGTAAGCAAATTACAGTAGTTGGCTATCAGTCCCTGCAAAAAGGTTTCTCTTCATTTGGTGCGATTCAGCAATATCCCCAAGTGAACTATCCTGGATCTGGTCTTGGAGCATTGCAGTTAAATGGTACTGCAACAATGTTAATCGAGGTTAAAGGACAAACTCAAACATTAGGACAAAAGCAAAACGGAATGTTAAAGCAGACAGTTAAAACACCAATATATGATATTTTAAATGCATTAGCCGATGGTACAATTGAAGATGTTGATGCAGATTTATACGATGAGATTCCAGCTGCTTACGGTTGGATGGGTGACCCTACTACCCGTTACTAGTATCAAAAGTTTTATCTTTAGAAAAAGCTTCCCATAATACAACAAACGAGACAAGCATTTCTAATGCTCGTCTCGTTTTCTTTTGAATAATGGTATTACTTTTTTACTTTTTACCGTCGTTTAATCGTCTGGCTTCTTCAGGACCTGACATCTTTGTTGCTCCCTTGTAGCGAAGACCTACATCACGGTCTGATTCCACACGTCCGCTCTCTCTTAACTTTCTTTCTTGACGGTCTTTTCCCATTTTTCAACACCTCCTATTAGTAACATGAGTTTTTTTAATTAGGTTTATTCAAAATTAAGAAAAGCAGAGAACAATCATCTCCATTTCGAAATCGTTTCAACCTTAGTCGCCCAACACCTATAGTTGCCTCTATTTCTACTTAAACCTTATTTTTTACGTCAGTTCTCATCTAAATTCTTTCTTAACTGAAAAGGTTCTTCTAGATATATCTTCAGTAGTAGCGTTTATAGTTCTAAGATATAAACCTTATAGCCTCTTGGTAGTAAATTGTACATTTTAAAAAGGTATTTGCCATATTCTCTAGAAGTGCTATTTAAGCTGTAGTTTTTTTATATATGTTTTTAAACAAACCGAATAAAGGTTTAAAAAAAGGAGGAAAACAATGAGAAACCGTAAACAGTTATCTGTGGCAATTACATTTTTAATACTAGGTCAACTATTTATGATCAATAGTGTTAATGCTGATCAATTATCCGGTCCAATCAAGGAAACCAGTTTCCTTGAACACAAAGAATCCCCACATTTCGATACACGAGTGCTTAATAAAGTTGCGCCAACTGATGATCAGCTAGATGCCACCAGTAGCCTTGTTGGCGAAATAGGTGCAGGAGTAAAAATAAAGTGGAACTCGCTTTTTGGCACACCTTCACTAATCGTGAAAAATCAAGGTTACCTAACTGATAGTTCGACTAAAAATGCTGAAACAATTGCACGTGAGTGGCTTAAGCAACATGCCTCCGTATTTGGCCTGACAGCTGAAGAGGTTAAATCGTTAGTAGTTACTAGAGATTATGCTATGCCTGGGACTGGTCTCCATCCTGTTACATTCCAACAGACATTTGATGGAATTGAATCAGTTTACGGAGGGCGAGTTATCGTTGCGGTTAATAAGGACGGTAAAATTTTATCAGTAGCTGGCAATCTGAGTCGCTCTAAAACTTTAACAGGAGAATTCCAATTAACAACAGCTGAGGCTTTGTCTAAGGTCATCTCATTAGAATCTCCAGGAATAAATTACACACCTAAATTAATTGGAGACGAGAATGGCTGGGATGTATTTGGTGGCGGTGATGTATTGCCAACAAAACAGCGAGTTAAAAAAGCTACATTTATAACAAAAGATGGAGTGAGACCTGCTTATCGAGTTCTCTTTATTGAAGAACTTAACACAGGCTATGAAGTTGTAATTGACGCTGCTAATGGAGAACAAATGTATAGGCGCTCTCTAGTAGACACATTACTTGAACCTAAAGGCTTAATCTTTGAAAACTATCCAGGTTCATCACAAGGTGGAACTCAAACTGTTAAATCATTCTCGGGAGATCCAAATGCCTCACCAAATGGGTGGCTTATTCCTGGAACTAACTTAGGCGTTACCACCTTTGGTAATAATGCTAATTCATATGCAAACTGGAGTAACTTTCTCGTACCTGCAGACCAGGCAGTTCGTCCGCTGGCACCAACTGGAGAATTCAGTTATTTATTTAAAAATTCATGGCAGGAAACAAAAGGAGAAACTACTCCTCCTTCCTATAGTGAGGATGTAAACAGTGCAGCAACGAACCTTTTCTATCACCATAACCTTTTTCATGATTATCTATATAATTTAGGATGGGTAGAAGAAGCTGGCAACTTACAGCTTTCTAACTTCGGAAAAGGCGGCCTAGATGGGGATGCTATTTTAGGTCTTGTCCAAGCTGGGGCTACAACAGGAGGAGAGCCAACTTACACGGGACGTGATAATGCCTATATGATGACTCTTCCAGACGGTATTCCGGCATGGAGTGGTATGTTCCTATGGGAGCCCATTGCTGGTGCGTTTGAAGGAACATATGCTGATGGTGATTATGATGCTGGAATCATCTATCATGAATACTCTCATGCATTATCAAACCGACTAGTAGCCGGAGGTGAATCCCTAGGAAGTCATCAATCTGGTTCTATGGGTGAAGGCTGGGGAGACTGGTACGGTATGCACTACCTAGTCAAAAATGGAGTCCAAGAAAATCCGGTTGTCGGTAGTTATGTCACAGGAAACTTTGAGCGCGGTATTCGAAGTTATGCTTTAGATGAAGCACCGTATAACTACAGTGATATAGGCTACGATGTGGGAGGTCCAGAAGTCCATTCAGATGGAGATATTTGGGCTGCAATCCTGTGGCATATGAGAGAAGAACTTATTGACCGTTTTGGAAAAACACAAGGTGAATCTGTCGCTGAACACCTGGTAACCGACGCGATGCCAATATCTTCTCCAAATCCTTCTATGGAAGAGATGAGAACAGCTATTATTGCTTCGGACTTTGAACGTTACGGTGGAAAACACTATGATACTTTATGGACTGCTTTTGCTCAGCGGGGCTTAGGAGCGAATGCATACTCTAACGGTGGTGACGATATAGATCCTGTCCCTGGTTTTAATCATCCAGATGGACAACGTAATGGACAAATGTATGGAAAAGTGGTCAACTCTGCTACAAACAAACCAGTTTCAGATGCTAGAATAATTGTAGGTGAGTTCGAAGCCCGAACAAGTCCCGTTGCAGTATCAGGTGACAAAGGTAAGTTTGGTTTTCATGCAGTTGAAGGGACTTATGATATTACCATCCAGGCCAAAGGGTTTGGTTCCAGAACAATTAGAGATGTGGTAGTTCAACCGGGTGAGAAGAACAAACTAGCATTTAAGCTATCTCCAAACGTCGCTTCTTCCTATAATGGTGCATCTATCTCTAGTGTATCTGGGGTATCAGAAAGCAACCCTGTAAAATTAGTCATTGATGATACTGAAGCAAGTGTCTATGCCTCAGATACTCAAGAAAATGGATTTAAAGGAGCTGACTTTGTCGTAGATTTAGCTGGCAATGACCCAGTTGAAATCTCACATATCCAGGTTAGCGCAATGAAAGATATTTCGAAAGCAAGATTTGCAACACTGAAAAATTTCAGTGTCCAGGTATCAATGGATGGTGAGAACTGGACTACTGTTGTTAGAGATGAATTTGATGCTAAAAAACCTAGACCTACTGTTGGTGATTTACATTACCGTGGCTTTGATCTGGATCAACCTGTTGAGGCAAAATATTTAAAATTTATTGCTCACAGTGCACAAGATATGTCAAAAGGTTACGTACAAGTGGCAGAGGTTCAAGCTTTTTCTTCTGAAAAGTCAAAAATAGAACCTATAGCTTTTGAACCCGAGGATCCGTTTGTTAGTGAGGGGCTTGTGAAAGTAGGAAATCCCGGAACTGGAATCGGATATCTAGCGGGAGCAGAACTGACTGTTGCCGTTACCGAAAATGAATTCGTTACAACGCAAAATCCTGAACCAATCTCCCAAGGAACCGACGGCTATGTAGTAACCCTGCCGCAACAATATGGAGACGGGATTCATAATTTCACTTTAACCGGACCGGAAAGCGGTTCATATGATTATGATATCTATTTCTACAACAAGAGCTTTGAATTAATCGGACGTGTCGCAACTTCCGGACCGAATGAATCTGGTGTAATTCCTGGTGGAACACGATATGTTTATGCGGGACTATGGACTGGTTCAAACGTGCCATTTACATTTACAGCAACAAGTCCATAATTAATAAAGGATACTTCTTTAGACTGTCGAGAGTTTCTCGACAGTCTAATTTTTTTACCTAATAATGTTAATTTACCCCCGATATTTGATAGCCAGTCCTTTCAGGAAATTCCTGGCGTATTTATCGCCGCACTCTTTGTAGTTTTTATGTCCTTCTTTTCTTAATAACGCACTTAATTCTCCTTTTGTTATAGTAACTCCAGCTTCTTCTAATATTTCAATCGTGTCCTCACTTGTTAATGTTAGTGCTATTTTCAACTTTTTCAGCATGATATTATTAATGTTGTTCACATTTGCATTATTTTTTGCAGGCTGCTCTGGTTCTGTAGGCTGTCCTGGCTTTGGATCCTGCCTTCCCCTTTTTAAAATAATAAATCCATTTAAAAATGACTCCAGCATAATGTTCGTGCATTTTATATGATCTTCATTGTCAACTGTATCTTCTTCAAATTCATCATCTGATTTTGTAAGTATCTTCAGCACTTCTTCTTTTGTTACTTTAATGCCACCAAGTTTAAATATCTCTACCATATCTTTATTTTTTATATCAAGTGCATACCTTAATCTGATTAATATATCATTATTATCCATCAATAAACCTCCAATAACATTGGCTTCTTTGACCACCTGTGTGTTCTAAAATCATGCTTTTTCTATCAACGCACAGCACTCCACGTGCCCTGTCTGAGGAAACATATCAACCGGCTGCAACTTCTTTGTCTCATATCCACTATCTTCTAGAATCCGTAGATCACGTGCTAATGTGGATGGGTTACATGATACATAGACAATCCGCTTCGGCTTCATTTCAACCATGGCCTGGAGAAGCTCTTCATCACAGCCTTTTCGTGGTGGGTCTACTACAATCACATCTGGTCTTAATCCCTGTGCAGTCCACCATGGCATGATCTTTTCTGCTTCCCCTACAACGAATTCCGCGTTTGTAATGCCATTAAGCTTTGCATTTTTCTTTGCATCGCTGATGGCTTCTGGTACAACTTCCACACCATATACCTTCTTTGCTTTCTGGGCTAAAAATAAGGAAATGGTTCCGATGCCACAATAAGCATCAATAACAGTGTCGTTGCTGTCAATCTGTGCATATTCCAGTGCTTTTTCATAAAGCATTTTCGTTTGTGATGGATTTATCTGATAAAAAGATTTTGCTGAAATGGCAAAGGTAATATCACCAATTTTATCGTGAATATATTCATCACCAAAAAGCAATTTTGTCTTTTCACCTAAAATAACATTGGTGCGCTTACTGTTTACGTTGTGCATAATTGATTTTATATGTGGATACGTTTTGGTCAATTCCTTGATCAGCTCGTCCTGGTGCGGCAGTTTATCCGTACGTGTAACGATCACGACCATGATGTCTTTTGTTTCTTGACCTGTGCGAACCATAATATGTCGTAAAACACCTTTATGAACTTCCTCATTATAGGCCCGGATTCCAAGTCTGTTCGCTGTATTTCTAACCGTCTTAACAACGTCATTAATTACTTCATTATGTGTAACACATGTTTCTGTATTTTCTATGATACGGTGGCTGCGTTTTTGATAAAATCCGGTTATGAGTTCACCATTTTTTTCGCCAACTGGAATTTGTACTTTATTTCGATAATGCAATGGATTTTCCATACCGATGATTGGATGTACTGGTACATGTTCAAGGTGGGCAACTTTCTTCATCGCATTTTTCACTTGATTCATTTTCATCTCAAGCTGAAGGTTATAGCTCATATGCTGTAGTCCACATCCATTACAATGTACATGACACACCGGTTCAATTCGTTCTGGACTAGTTTTAAGTAGTTCAAGCAACTTTCCAAAGCCGAAGTTCTTATTTGCTTTAATTACCTTTACAGTCGCTTCTTCACCTGGTAATGCGTTTGCTACAAATAAAGGGTAGCCGTTTATTTTTCCGACTCCATTTCCCTCGTGGGTCAAATCTTCAAATGTTAGTGTAATGGTTTCATTCTTTTCTACTGGTGCTGATTGTTTTGCCATGTATACCTTCCTTTACGAACCTATGTTATCGTTTATTTTACCACAAATGTATTTTTCCATGAAAAAAGAGCCTTTGATTTCATGAGTTAACTCAGAATTTGGCTCTTTTATCATTTATTATCTTTCTTCTTCTTCCTCTTCCTCTTCCTCTTCCTCTTCTTCTTCTAAATTAAATTGTTTCTCCACAAAAGTATCCGTCACAAGAAAATCAATATGTTTGGTAAGGTTAACAAACTCCCCCGGTAATAATCCACCAAACTCTCCATCGATATTCAACTGCATTTTATCTTCTGGGGTTACTTTTATGCTTTTCGCCTGCGCATAAATGACATGTTTATCATCCAAATGAGTTCCTCTAACTGCTAAGCTTGCAATTCGGATGAAATCAGCAAGGTTCATTTTTTTCAGGATAATTAAATCAAAATAACCATCGTCAAACTTTGCAGAAGGTGCTAGTTTTTCAAAGCCACCGACAGAGTTTGTATTGGAAACTAAAAACAGCATGATGTCTTCATCAACAACATTTCCATCATACTCAATTTTAACTCTGGTAGGTTTAAGGGAAGGAAGCATCTCTATCCCTTTCATGTAGTAAGCAAGCTGTCCAAGCATTGTTTTAAGTTTACTTGGGACCTCATACGTGAGTTCAGTTAGTTTTCCGCCACCAGCAATATTCATAAAATAGCGATCGTTAACTCGTCCGATGTCGAGAAACATGGAATGATCCCTTAAAATAACGTCAACTGCTTTCTTTATATCACGTGGAATACATAGTGCCCGAGCGAAATCATTCGTCGTACCCATTGGGATAATTCCAAGCTTGGGACGATAATCCTGTTCTGCCAGCCCACTGATTACCTCGTTAATTGTTCCATCTCCACCTGCAGCAACTACCAAGTCATACCTTCTCTGAACTGCTGTACGTGCAGCCTTGACTGCATCGCCTTCACATGTTGTCGCGTGTGCTGAGGCTTCATATCCAGCTATTTCAAACCGTTCTAACACGTTAGGTAATTCCCTTTTAAAAGCTTCTCGTCCAGATGTTGAATTATAAATAATTCGGGCCCGTTTCATAAGGTCCCCTCCCTTAAAATAACACGTACATAGTGTTGAAAGATTAAATTTTATACCACTATTACTTCTATAGTCTATCCATAATTTAAATAATTTTGTAGCACAAACACTATCATATTCCTTTTAAGGCAATTTGAAAAGGGTTTTACATATATAATTTTTAGAGTTTTAACCGTTATGTGAGGATCAACTTTTAGTAGTTGGCGCTCAACTATTTGATCGATTGGGTCAACTTTTGATAGTTGCCACTCAACATCAAGCGAGTGTCGCTCAACTATTACCGGTTGGATTTATATTAGAGATTTCAAAAAAAGTCCGGTAAAAAGGTTTGTCGCTGTGGCACTATCTTCTCAAGTTGTTCCACCTGTTTCAATTCTCCACGAAGTAATCCCAAGTGATAATACTCCAATGGTCGCTTGTACCCTAATAAAATAGATGAAAGCTGTTGAATCGAACAATTTATCCCGTCCAGGTTATCTGAAGTTTGCATAACGGTTACTACCGTTTCCTTCCCATGTTGGGTCAACTGGTAGGTCCCAGTGTTCTCTGGCAGAAATGCATCCTCAACATGTAATACGAGTGATTCAACACCATCTATATGAAAGGAGTACTGCTTTAGGAATTCTGGCACATCAACAATTCTCGCCATAAAATAAGGCGTTTTCTTTTGATCAAATTTTGGTTCATTCAACAAAAGGGCCAGATTATCATTCTCCGGAACTATCATCTTTACCTTGTCTGCCATTGAATCATGATTTGCAATAAATTGAAGGAGTAGCTTTAAACCATTAATCGATTGATAAGCCATTTCCTCTACGTTTACCACATTTTCTTTCACATTGTAAATTATGTACGCTTCTGGTTGATCCTGATTATCATAAGCCACTGCACTATTATACTTTTCATTAAACACGCGTTGCTCCCACCATTTTTCATCCCTTACCAACGGCCCGTTAAACTGTTTTGCATATTCAGTATAAATTGTATGCAGCACTGGTGCCTCATTATGCACTCGCCTCACATAACCATTACCCTCCCAATCTCTTTTAAGCTTATCTAGAGGAATCTCATAACTTTGTTCAACGAATGCTAGTTCCCATCCATACTTGCGATAAAAAGAAAAGGAGAACGGGTGGAGAAAGGACACCGTTTGCCCATGCTCTTTCATGTGTTTTAAAGCATGGAGAAGCAGATTTTTTACATTACCCTTTCTTCGGTACTCCGGCCACGTCGCAACTGCGCTAATCCCTCCCATTTCAAATGCTTTGCCATTAATATAGCAGGATAGTGGGATCAGATGCAGTTTAGCTTCCAGCTGATTAGCTGCCATCGACCCCCAAATAATATGGCGTTTTGCTTCTTCCTGCTTTTTCAACTTTGCTTCTTCTGATAACTCATACTGAAAGGCAAATTGTGATAAAGCAAAGATTTCATCGTTGTCCACCTCAGTTAATTTCTTTATCTCACTCAACTTTATTCCCCCTACTTCTGATTATTTTTATAGTACTATTTCGGCTTGCAAAATACAAAGAGACTACCCATTGGCAGTCTCCCTGTATTTATCTTTTATTTATTTCTTCCAACAAAATTTTGTTAACCATCGGTGGATTTGCCTGGCCTTTGGTTTGTTTCATTACTTGTCCGACCAGGAATTTTATTGCACGATCTTTACCACTTTTATAATCTGTAATTGATTGTTCATTGTCATCCAGAACTTTTACAATAATATCGCGAAGTTGACCTTCGTCAGAAATTTGCACAAGTCCTTTGTCTTTAACAATCTGTTCCGGGTCTCCGCCTTTTTCCACAAGATCCGCAAATACTTTCTTAGCAATCTTGGATGAAATTGTTCCATCTTCAATCAGGCGAATCATTTTCCCAAGTCCTTCTGGAGTAAGTGCTAAATCCTGCAGCTCTTTCTGATGCTTATTCATATGTTCAAATACTGCACCCATCAGCCAGTTGGACGCTTGCTTCGCATCTGCACCCTGGGCAATGGTTTCTTCAAGAAAGTCTGCCATTTCTTTTGAATTCGTGATAACTGCTGCATCGTACTCAGGTAATTCGAGTTCGTTGACGAATCGTTTTTTTCTTGCATCAGGAAGCTCCGGGATTTGTTTCCGAATACGTTCCTTCCACTCTTCACTAATAAATGTGTGTACAAGATCAGGTTCAGGGAAATAACGGTAATCGTCTGCTCCCTCTTTCACACGCATTAATAACGTTTCTTTTGTTTTTTCATCATAGCGCCTGGATTCCTGTAAAATCTCTCCACCTGAAAGTAAAACCTTTTCTTGTCTCTTTTCTTCAAACTCAAGTCCTTTTTGTACAAAACTAAAGGAGTTCAGGTTTTTTAATTCGGATTTAACACCGAATTCTTTTTGACCAATTGGTTTAATAGACAGGTTTGCGTCACAACGCAAGGAGCCCTCTTCCATTTTACAATCTGACACGCCTGTGTATTGAATAATGTTTTTCAGTTTTTCTAAATAAGCGTATGCTTCCTCAGGTGAACTCATATCAGGTTCAGAAACAATCTCGATAAGTGGTGTCCCTTGTCTATTAAAATCGACATAAGAATAACCATCATCACCATGTGTCAGCTTTCCTGCATCCTCTTCCATATGCAAGCGGGTTATCCCGATTCTTTTCTTTTTACCATTTACTTCGATTTCAATCCAGCCATTCTCGCCAATTGGTTTATCGAACTGAGATATTTGGTAGGCTTTCGGATTGTCTGGATAAAAATAGTTCTTCCGGTCAAATTTAGTGTCACTCGCAATTTCACAATTAAGTGCCATTGCAGCTTTCATTGCAAAGTTAACAACTTCTTCATTTAACACAGGTAATACACCCGGATATCCCAGATCAATCGGATTTACATTTGTATTAGGGTCCGATCCGAACTGGTTAGGGCTTGGGCTGAAAATTTTCGATTTTGTTTTTAATTCAACATGTACTTCGAGTCCTATAACTGTTTCAAAATTCATTAGTTGGCACCTCCAAGCTGAGGCCTTTTAGTATGATAATCTGTTGCTTGTTCAAAAGCATGTGCTGTACGGAAAATTGTTTCTTCATCAAAGTGTTTTCCCATGATCTGCAGGCCAAATGGCAATCCTTTTTCAGAAAAACCACATGGAATCGAAATCCCTGGAATACCTGCAAGATTAACTGGAATGGTTAAAATATCATTGGTATACATGGTCAATGGATCATCAATCTGTTCACCAACTTTAAATGCAGGTGTTGGTGTAGTTGGTCCAATGACAACATCATACTTTTCAAATACACTCGCAAAATCGTTATTTATCAGTTTACGTACTTTTTGTGCCTTTTTGTAATATGCATCATAATAACCTGATGATAATGCATATGTTCCAAGCATAATACGACGTTTTACTTCGTCACCAAAGCCTTCACTTCTCGACATCTTGTACATATCCAGCATATTTGTTGCCTTTTCAGAACGAACACCGTAACGTACTCCGTCAAAACGAGCAAGATTTGCAGATGCTTCAGATGAAGCAAGCAGATAGTAAGTTGCTACTGCATACTTAGTATGAGGCAGGGAAACTTCTTCCCACTCTGCACCAAGTGATTCATAAACCTTGAGTGCTTCATAAATAGAATCTTTCACTTCTTTTGAAACACCTTCACCGAAGTATTCTTTCGGCACTGCAATTTTAAGTCCCTTTACATCACCTGAAAGCGAGTTTGTATATTTTGGAACATCTTTATTTACACTAGTTGAATCCATTTCGTCATGTCCTGCAATTACTTCCAGTACACGCGCACTGTCTTCTACCGTACGGGTTATCGGTCCAACTTGATCAAGTGATGAAGCGAAGGCAACCAGACCGAATCTGGAAACACGGCCATACGTTGGCTTTAACCCAACCACTCCACAAAATGCTGCCGGCTGGCGAATTGATCCACCTGTATCAGATCCAAGGGAAAATAATACTTCTCCTGCAGCAACTGCCGCTGCTGAACCACCACTGGAACCGCCAGGAACGTATTCTGTATTCCATGGATTTCGTGTAGCAGCATAGCTTGAGTTTTCGTTAGAAGAACCCATCGCAAACTCATCCATATTTAATTTGCCAATGTTAACTGATTTGGCATCGTTTAACTTCTTCACAACCGTTGCGTCATACAATGGATCGATAAAGTTGTCCAGGAATTGACTGGCACACGTGGTTCTAAGATTCTTCGTCACCAAATTATCTTTAATTCCAACCGGCATACCAAATAATAAATCAGCAGGGTCCGGACTTTCCAAGTCAAGTTGCTTTGCCTTTTCAAGTGCTCTTTCTTTATCTAAGGTCAAGAAAGCTTGTACCTCGCCGTCCACTTTTTCAATCTGGTTATAAGATTCATTCACAAGGTCAGTGACAGTAATTTCTTTGTTATGTAATTTCTGTTCAAGTTCTTTTATTGTGTAATCAAATAATGACATGGTTTCCCTCCTACTCCATCACAGATGGCACACGAAAATGTCCATCTTTTTTATCAGGGGCATTCTTAAGTGCTTCTTCCTGTGTAGTCCACTGTTTAGGCTCGTCTTTGCGAAATACATTGTTATAATCCAATACATGAGTTGTAGGCTCTATATGATCCGTATCTACTTCATTTAGACTTTCTGCATAATGGATAATTTTACTTAGCTGTTTAGTAAATTTCTCTGCTTCATCTTCCGTAATAGCAAGTCTAGCCAAATGTGCAACATGTTTTACATCTTCTTTTGTAATATCTGCCAATTAAAGCACCTCCATAAAGTAAAACCGCAAATAACTCTTCAATACACTAAATAATAGCAGAGTTGCCCGCTGATAAGCAACTAGAAGGGGAACGCACCTAGTTGGGATAGTGTGTTCACCGCTCTAAGTTTAGTTTTTTCACAAAAAAAGACCTGAGCAGCTTCCACACCACTCAGGCAAGTCATCATATAGTAATAGGGTAAAAAATATTGATTAACTCAAGCTATATTAAAAGCCTGTGTTACCGATTGAATAAATGCTTGGTTCTCTGTCGCCAGCTAGTTCTGTTGAATTATCAAAAGTAAAGAATAATCCAGCTACTAATAGAGTACCTAAAGCTGCACCTGTAATAAGTTTCTTCATGTTATCCCCTCCTTTACAGTATAGTTAATTGTTCATAGGCATAGTTAGCAAGTTTGAAATACTTGGTTGCTTCTTTGTATATGTGTAACTTCTCATAATGATCGCCAAGCATTTTGGCATATATGACAAGATTTACATAATCTTTATGTTTCTTCAAAAAAGGAATAAACTCCTGAATTAAAATGTCTTCAAAGTTTTTGTAGTCATTGTTTAGAGAATACTGGTAGGTATTAAGAATATAAGTAAATGTTTTATATTCGTCTACCTTTTCAAATTGCTTTAACAATTCAGATCCATATTGCACCATTCTCTTTGCTTCTTCAAAATTGTAAATATTGTATTGCTCTGCTAGCAATGAGGTAATTGCAGCAAGTCTTTCTATTAAATGCAGTTCCTCATCGTCAATAATTGCTGTAAAATATTTAATGGCTTCTTTAGATTCGCCCTTTGAAGAATACAAAGAACCTAAATTTTGATTTGTTAATTGAATCAATTGATTATTTTTACTTAATTTAGCAAGATGTAATGCTAAGTTAAAATTTTTCACTGCCTTATCATATACACTAATTCTACGATGTGATATACCCAACAAAATGTGACATTGTGCACATCTGAAAAAGTTATACTTAACTCTGAAAACTTCAATTGCCTTGTTCGCATACTCGATGGCTTCCAGTGTGTTTCTAAGCTTACTATGCGTGATTGCTATGGTATATTGCAGGTCAGCTACATACTCATCATCCATTGATAACTGGTTTAGCTTTTCTTCTGACAGTTTATACATCCTCATTGCCTGGGCAAACTCACTGTGAGATGAGTTGTAATTCCCTTTAAACTTATACCAGTAAAACTGGTGCAAGTTATCAAACGTATTGGAAATCTCATTCAGCTTATTTATTTGCTCTAAAGCTAAATCAAACTTTCCTAACACTAAGTAAAAGCGAACCCTGTGAATCTCAAATAGTATTAAGTTATCAGAATGAATATTTTTAAGTAGGCTTTCTAGTTCCTCGTACTTTTCCGTGATAACTTTTCTATCATTCGTTTCAAATAATAGATCATACCATTCCTGACACTTTTCTTTAATTGTGACCTCTTTATCATCATCTCGCTGTATACCGAGTCTAGTACAAAGTAAACTAATTACCTCTGAACTAGCCTCCGTCTTCTGATTCTCAATCTTGGACAAGTATGACATGGAAACGATACCCTCTGCTAAATCCTCTTGCGTCATTCCCTGTTTGATTCGTTGCAATTTAATAAACGGGCCAGTCTCCATCTATATACCCACCTTCTTGATATATTCTGATGAACTATCTTGTAAAAATTGGTATATTTATATACTACCACAATTTCAGATAATTCATATTGGGAAAGTTGAGGGGTTAAAACCTGATTTAACCCCCTAAAAACTTTCCTACTTTCCTAAATGTACGACAAAAAACCCCTTTACGCAATAAATCTTGCGAAAAAGAGGTTTTTTTGTCTAATAGGTCTAATGAAATAGACTATTATGTTTAGTCTTGTTTGTCTAGCTGTCTAGCTGTGCCTCCTAAAAGCTGCCCTCATAAGCATTGAACACTTCAGAACGCTAAGTCCGTGCGTTCTTCGATTCATTGCTTATGCGTCTGCTTTTTAACAGTCGGCTCCGCTTTTCTATCTTTTAAAACATTTCTGATGTTGTTTTACCTTGCATGTGGTGAATTAGATAGTCAGGTCCACCTGCTTTTGAATCTGTTCCTGACATGTTGAATCCACCAAATGGTTGATACCCAACAATTGCTGCTGTACAGCCACGGTTGAAGTAAAGGTTACCAACGTGGAAGTCCTGGCGTGCCTGTTCTTGGTGTGCACGATTATTTGTAATAACTGCACCTGTTAACCCATAATCTGTGTTATTTGCGAACTCAATCAACTGGTCGAAATCTTTTCCTTTTGTAAGTCCTACAACTGGTCCGAAGATTTCTTCTTGCATAATACGCGCATCATGGTCTACGTCAGCAAATACTGTTGGGTTTATGAACCAACCTTTACTGTCGTCTCCGTCTCCACCAGCAAGCAGCTTTCCTTCTTCTTTACCAATTTTAATATAATTCATAATTTTATCGTATGCACCCTGATCAATAACTGGTCCCATAAAGTGGGAGTTATCAGATGGATCACCGGCACTTAATTCTTTTGTTAATTCAGCTACACGGTCTTTCACTTGATCGTACACATCCTCATGGATAATTGCACGTGAACAAGCAGAACATTTTTGCCCTGAGAATCCAAATGCAGATTGAACGATGGACTGTGATGCCAGTTCAAGGTCTGCATCATTGTCAACTACGATTGTGTCTTTACCGCCCATTTCAATAATGGTACGTTTTAGCCACTTTTGACCTTCATGTACTTTAGCTGCACGTTCGAAAATTCGTGTACCAACATCTCGTGAACCAGTGAAGCTAATAAAACGTGTACGTGGATGGTCAACCAAGTAATCGCCAACCTCACTACCAGGGCCTGGGATGAAGTTAAGAACACCATCCGGTAGACCGGCTTCCTCGAGCACTTCTGCAAATTTATAGGCAATTACAGGAGTTGTGCTTGCAGGTTTTAACAATACTGTATTACCTGATACTATTGCCGCTGCAGTGGTACCTGCCATGATTGCGAATAGGAAATTCCATGGTGAGATAACAACACCAACACCTAATGGAATGTAGTTATATTGATTGTATTCGATAGGACGACTGTTTATTTTAACTCCATCTTTGAATTCAAGCATCTGACGACCATAATATTCAAGAAAGTCAATTGCCTCTGCAGTATCTGCATCAGCCTCTTTCCATGGTTTTCCGCCTTCTTTTACAAGATGCGCAGTAAATTCAAACTTTCGACGGCGTATAATTGCCGCTGCCCGGAAAAGGATGTCAGCACGCATTGCGGGGTCTGATTTTCTCCAGGAATCAAACTTGCTGTCAGCAACTTTCATCGCCTTTTCAGCTAACTCTTTATTCGCTTTCGAAACATACCCGACAATTTCACCTTTCTTAGAAGGGTTAACAGAAACGATCTTATCGTCTGTTGTAATGCGTTCTCCACCTATAATTAGTGGATATTCTCCACCAAGGCTAGTTTGAACCTGTTTGATTGCCTCTAACATAACTTCCTGATTTTCTTCTACTGTGAAATCTGTAAAAGGTTCGTGTTTGTACGGTACTACCATGAAAAAAACCTCCTTAAAAATTAATCAGATTACTCCTTTGAATACGATTTCATTAAAATTTTTTATCTATGGAGTATCTTCACCCATCATTCTAACTGAATTGAAATGACAGTTCAACGAATGTAACTTTTAGTGCAGAATATGGACAGTCGGGTCTTCCACGCCTGCCCTTCTATAAATTAAACTTTCGACTTTCTCACTTGAGGTTACTTTAATCTCAAGGTCAAAATCATTTGGAAACATTTCCTTTACAAGACCATATGCATACTGTGAAAAACCGATGACTTCACCTTTTCCATAAAATTCGATTGGAACTTCAAGTGTTAATTTCATAAGTTCCTCGTTCATGTAAAATCCTTCCCCGATTACACCTGTATAATTAGGGAAAAATTGTGCGACTTCATTGGTAAAACTCGAAATTAACTGTGCGTTATCTGAGTATTTGGTACTCGCTTTATCCGATGGAAATAACACATGCTCTTCCTGAATTGAATCCCAATCACCAATAGACATGTCGCTGCCTTTCACTTGAGTTTTGGCCACAAAATCACCTGGTATTGGAGTTCCTTGTGCTTCCTCACGATATATCGCAAACACAATTGGCACATCGTCAAGGCCTTCCATCTTCCGAACACGTTCGAGTATTGTTTGTGCCATTTGTTTCCCTTGTTTCAGCATTACTTCCTGGGATATCTTCTCATAGTAGGGACCGCCTGACTCTGTTTGAAATCGGTATTCTGATTTTAATGCCAATCCAATTGAAATCCCGGCTAATTCAACCGTATTATCCTTTTTCTTTTTCAGGAAATTCTGCTCCAGGATATGTGACAGATACCTTGGATTTTCCCGATAAACTTCTTCTTTTGCATCTTCTTTTACTACTGGATTTAATCCATCAATCCAACTATAGACCGTGCTCTCAGACAGTTGCTGACCTGCTTGAAAGAAATGGTTACCCGGATCGTAATACTTTTTGGAATGGCGTCTTAAACCTTCCTCCACCTGATCAATATCCAGTCTATTCCCCATTTGACCTGTGATAACACCTCGGGCGGCGCTTGGTTTGTATGGCAGTATCATTTTGTATTCTTCGTCTGAAAGCTGATAGCTGGGAACGATTGAAGGATTCTGATTTGCAGTCTCATTTTCCTTTTTTACAAGTTCGTCTTCATTAATATTCGGTGAACAGCTCGTCATAAAAAGAAGTGCACCCGTCAACCAAATAGCTAATTTTTTCACATTCCCCACCCCTTACTTTTCTAAAACTTCTCTGAGCTGTTCTTCATTCCATATGATTATCCCTAGCTGCTTTGCTTTATCCAGCTTGGAACCAGCCTCATCACCGGCGATTAGGAAATCCGTCTTTTTACTGACGCTGTTTGTTACTGAACCTCCCAATTGTTCAATGGCAGATTTGGCTTCAGACCTTGAGAAACTATCCATTTTGCCAGTTAACACAACAGTTTTACCAGAAAAAATAGTATTTTGTGCGATTTCCTGTTTTTTCGGTCCTTTATAATCCATATTTACACCGAGTTCATTCAACTCAGCTAAAAGATCGGTTACTTCAACTTCTGAAAAATACATCGCAACCGAGTCAGCCATTTTTTCACCAATTTCATCAATGCTGATTAGATCTTCATACGTTGCATGCTTCAGGCTTTCCATTGTTTCGAAATGTACTGCCAAAGTTTTCGCCGCTTTAGAACCTACAAACCGCAATCCAAGACCAAACAGTAACTTTTCCAAGGAGTTCGATTTGGACGTTTCAATTGCCTGAAGGAGGTTATGTACTGACTTTTCACCCATCCGGTCTAGTTTTAATAAATCATCACGCTGCAATCGATAAATATCCGCAATCGTGTGAATCAACTTCTCCTGGAAAAGTTGAATAATTACTTTTTCTCCTAAACCATCAATGTTCATAGCGTTTCTTGAGACAAAGTGGATCAACCCTTCTTTTAACTGGGCCGGGCAGTTTGGATTAATACATCTGAGTGCAACCTCTTCCTCTAAACGGACAAGCTCACTTCCACAGGCTGGACAGGACTCAGGCATATGAAAGGCTTTTTCTGAACCAGTTCGCTTTTCCTCTACTACACGAACAACCTCTGGAATGATATCTCCTGCTTTTTTAATAACTACCGTATCACCAAGTTTAATATCCTTAGCCCGGATTAAGTCTTCATTATGCAATGAAGCTCTTTTAACTGTCGTGCCTGCAACCTTAACAGGCTCAAGAATTGCAGTTGGGGTAATTACGCCAGTACGCCCCACGCTTAATTCAATATCATGGAGGATTGTAACAACCTCTTCTGCCGGAAACTTATAAGCAATAGCCCACCGAGGACTTTTTGCAGTGAAACCAAGTTCTTCCTGTTGGTCCAGATTATCTACCTTTATAACGATTCCATCTATTTCATAGCCAAGTTTTGGCCGTTCAGCTTCCCAGTACGTAACATATTCAATGACTTCCTCTATCGTCTCACATTTTTTCCACTCTGGATTGGTTTTTAGACCAAGCTTTTTTAAATAGTCAAGTCGTTCACTGTGTGAGGCTAGTGAACCTGCTTCCCATTCACCAACGCCGTATAAAAATATATCTAGGTTTCGTTTTGCTGCAATTCTGGGATCCAATTGGCGCAGAGATCCAGCAGCCGCATTTCGCGGATTTGCAAAAGGTTCCTCTTCATTTTCATCACGGCTTTTATTTAACGCCAAAAAAGATTTATGAGGCATAAATGCTTCCCCACGAACTTCCATGGTATTTTTTTCAGCTATGGTTAATGGAATACTTTTAATCGTTCTTAAGTTACTCGTAATGTCTTCGCCAGTTGTCCCATCGCCACGCGTTGCACCACGGATAAATTTCCCATCCTCATAGGTAAGTGACACTGCTAAACCATCAATTTTTAATTCACAAACAAATGATAGTTTAGCATCAGTCACCCCAGCTGCACGACGTTCAAAGTCACGTAAATCTTCTGCATTGAAGGCATTTCCAAGACTAAGCATCGGTACATTATGCTGTACCTTTTTAAAACCCTCCAGTGGCTCGCCACCTATACGCTGTGTTGGAGACTCTGTTGTAATAAACTCAGGAAACTCTTCTTCTAATTCACGAAGTTCCTGCATCTTTTGGTCATATTCCGCATCGGGTACACTTGGATTATCTAATACATGATATTCATAGTTATAGTTATTCAGCAGTTCGCTTAATTCAATAACTTTTTCTTGTGCCTGTTGTTTATCCACTAGTCGGGGCACCTCCTATTGTTTCGTGATTGGAGCAAATTTTGCTAATACCCGTTTAATTCCATTTGGTGCTGGGAACGCAATATCCAGTTCCATTGCTTCACCCGTACCTTGTACTTTAACGACGGTACCAACACCCCATTTTTTATGAGATGCTTTATCACCGGTAGCCCATATTTCATTTTCAGCACCCGTTGTTGTCTGCATCTTCTGTGCTTTTCGTTTGATTGGAGAAGGTGTGTCTTGAATGGTTTTGCGCTGACCAAATATAGTTGCTTTCGCTTCTTCTATACCTTCCAGAAGTTCATCAGGTATTTCACTAATGAATCGGCTCATTGGATTCATATTGGTCTTTCCAAACAATGTACGCATTTTTGCATGTGTTAAATATAGTTCTTTTTCTGCCCGCGTTATTCCCACATAAGCAAGCCTGCGTTCTTCCTCCATCTCATCTTCATCAAACATAGAACGACTGTGTGGAAACACGTTTTCTTCAAGACCGATCAGGAAAACTACTGGGAATTCAAGACCTTTCGCAGCATGAAGTGTCATTAAAGTTATCTTTTCGGTCGTCGCGTCTTCATCGTCTTCTACTTTGTCAATATCTGCAATCAGTGCCAAGTCAGTCAGAAATGTAACGAGCGTTTTATCATCCTCGCTCGTCTTTTCAAAGTCCTGTGTAACAGTTAAGAATTCTTCTAAGTTTTCTAACCTGCTTTGAGATTCAATTGTGTTTTCTCTCTTAAATGATTCTTCATATCCTGTCCGTTTAAGAACGGCTTCAACCATATCTGTAGCTGACAAAAATTCCTGTTGCTGTGACAACGATCCGATTAAGGTACCAAACTCAGATAATGCTTGAGCTGCCTTTTTTGAAACCCCTACAAAGTCAATTTCCTTCACTGTTTCAAAAAAAGAAATGTCGTGTTCCGATGCATGTGCACGCATACGATCAACTGTCGTTTTCCCTATGCCACGCTTTGGAACATTCACCACCCGTTCGAAACTAAAATCATCATGTGGATTCGTTATTAATCGTAAGTAAGCGACCATATCCTTAATTTCCTTTCGGTCGTAGAATTTCGTTCCGCCGACCATCTGATATGGGATAGTTGATTTCATTAATGTATCCTCAATAGCACGTGATTGCGCATTTGTACGGTAAAGTATCGCAATATCATTAGGCGAATAACCATGTTCACGGGTTAATTCTTGAATCTTATCTGTAACGAAAAATGCCTCCTCGTGTTCTGTACCACCTTGAAAATAATGAATGTTTTTCCCATCATCATTTTCAGTCCAAAGGTTTTTCGGTTTTCTTCCTGTATTGTTTCCAATTACTTTATTTGCCGCTGAAAGAATTGATTTTGTCGAACGATAATTTTGTTCAAGAAACACTGATTTTGCCGCAGGGTAGTCTTTTTCAAATGTTAAAATATTCGTTATGTCTGCTCCACGCCATCCATAGATAGACTGATCGGAATCACCCACAACACAAATATTCTGGAACCGTGACGCCAACTGCTTTACCAGAAAATATTGTGCATGGTTTGTATCCTGATACTCATCTACATGAATATATTGAAACCTTCGTTGATAGCCTTCCAATACCTCAGGGACTTTTTTAAACAAGTGAATGGTTTGCATGATTAAGTCATCAAAATCGAGGGCTTGATTTTTCTGTAGTGTTTTTTGATATGACACATAGACTTCAGCTATTTGACGATCGAAGAAGTTCCCTGCATTTTTGGTGTATTCCTCTGGTGTAATCAATTCATTTTTAGCATTACTGATAGAACCAAGTATTGCTCTTGGTTCAAATTTCTTTGGATCAATATTAAGGTTTTTCAGAATCTGTTTAATAACAGACAGCTGATCTCCACCATCTAAAATAGTGAAGTTTCGGTTATAGCCAATTCGGTCAATGTCCCGGCGTAAAATCCGGACGCACATTGAGTGGAAAGTAGATACCCAGATTTGTTCACTTTCCGGGCCAACTAGTTTGCTGACACGTGCCTTCATCTCTCGGGCTGCTTTATTGGTAAATGTGATTGCGAGAATGCTTCTTGGTGAGACTTCCTTTTCACTGAGCAAGTAAGCGATACGATGTGTTAATACACGAGTCTTTCCGCTTCCCGCCCCAGCCATTATTAATAAAGCTCCATCTGTCTGTTTAACTGCCTGTTGCTGTTCGTTATTTAATCCTTTGAGTAAGTCGTCCATAATATGACTCACGATGACACCACCTTAATTATCTTTTTTATTGTAAGTTCTTTAAGTTTTGTTATATTTAATTTTCACAGTTGATGAAAAGCGACGTAGTGAAAATTCTTTCGACGCCCTGCGATCGCTGCGGAAAAATCACTACGCTTTCCGCGGGCTTGCGCTGAGCCTCCTCGATCGCAAAGACCGCTCACTGCGGGGTCTCAACACTTCGCTATCCCGCAGGAGTCTTCGTGTTTTTCCTCCGCTAGCACGATGGTTTAACAGTACTGTATGGCTCACTTACTATTACGATAGTTGATTGGAGCGGAGGACCGTTGACTCCTGCGGGAACAGCACGAGTCTGAAGACCCCGCAGAGTGAATTTCTCGAGGAGGCTGAAGCCGTGCCCGCGGAAAGCAACGGTCCGCAGCGGAAAGAAACATAGCAGTTACGTCGCATTTTATAGAATTTGTGTCATTTTAGAAAACAGCCTTATTATATTTTTATTCTGTTCTAATGCTCTTAAGATTTTGCAACGGCTTTTACCGTTTTAAGTGCTTTTTTCAGATCTGTATAAATAATGTTTCCAACTACAACTGCATCTGCATGTTCTTTCATTTCAGCTGCCTGGAAGTTATTTTCAATTCCCCCACCATAAAAAAGCAATGTATTATCCAACTGCTCCTTTACTTTTTTCACAAGCGCCGGATCCCCGTATGTACCACTGTACTCCATGTAGAATATCGGTAAGTGAAAAACATGCTCTGCCATATATGCATATGCAGTCACATCTGCATCATCAGGCATGTAGCTGTCCGTGTGTGTAAAGGCTTTTGCATTTTCGTTTAACATACAATAACCTTCTACAAAAATTTCGTCCCAGTCCATAATATCTTTATATTGTTTAATGGCCTGATGCTGGATATCCATCACCCATTTTTTATCACGGCTATTCAAAACCATCGGAATGAAGTAGTGATCAAAACCAGGTGTGATAGCTTCCAAATTGGATATTTCCAAAATGCATGGAACCGTGTACCTGCGAATACGTGACAACAAGTCTAACACTCCATCCAATGTTACATCATCAGTTCCACCAACAATAATTGCGTCTGTACCTGATTCACAGACCTTGTCCAAGTCTTCATCCGAGATTTCTTTTGCCGGATCAAGCTTAAATATATGATTAAACTCATTCAATAAATTTTTCAAGGTAACTAACCCCCATGCTTATATTCCATTATTTCATTATAGCAAAAAACTGTGGGTGAATTTAGGATAAAGTGTATATTTTTATAAAAAAATCTATGTGGGCGGCTGAATGTGCTTTCTAAGCTGGAAGTCGAGGGGGGATATACAAAGGGTTGTGGCCGCGATGGAACGGGATGAAGGTCGATTTCCCGTCGCTCGTTGTCAATAATATAAAAAAAATAAAAATATCACAGCCATAATCAGCTGTGATTAAACTTTTACTCTTCTTCTGATAATCGATCGAGCACTAGTTTGTATCCATCACTACCATAATTAATGCAGCGTCGCACTCTTGAAATTGTTGCGGTTGATGCTTTGGTTTCTTTTTCAATCAAATTGTACGTTAGTCCCTCTGATAGCATCTTTGCTACCTGCAGCCTCTGTGCTATGGAATGAACTTCACTCATCGTGGTGATATCATCAAAAAACTGATAGCATTCTTCGCGATTATTCAAGGAAAGAATCGCATCAAAAAATTGATCTAATTGCTTGCCGCGTAACTTATCTATTTGCAAGTTGATCCCTCCCGTTTATTTAGTGACATGTATTGGTGTATCTATCGGAACGACATTGATCCAGGTTTTTCCTGGCACGAATCCAACAGGCTTTCCGTCCTTAACAGGGATAATTCTTCCATCTTGATTTTCCCAGCTGACATGTTGAATTTTACCTTTTTGAATCAGGTAACCTTCCCCACCTGAAGTAATATCAATTTCACGACGGCCGGCATTATCAATAACTTCATGATCAGTCTTCACGATAAAGATATTGTCCACCAGAACAGGTTCGTTCGAATTTAATTCTACTGTTTGTTCTCGATCACTAAGTCGGCTATATTTTCCTGATTCCGGTTCAAAGTTATATTCGACAATTTCCATAGGCTGGTCAGCATACACAATTTCGATATGTGACGCAGGGTCTCCTTTAATCTGATTTGCTTCATCAGCTGTTAAAAATAGCAGCGGTTCTTTAGTAGTAGTAATATCATAACCTTTTGATTTTGCTACATCATATACCGCTCCAACCTGAACATATGAATTATGCGGTGCAGCGCGGAAGCTTTCCCGCTTGAAAAGATGTCCATCATTATCATATATAGAACCATTTAGATAGTCGATGTCCCGTTCTTTAATCATATCATTCACAAAGCCTGCAGCTCCGTGATATACATACAAAGCATTATACCCATTTGCTAATTCAAAATAGTATTCACGGGCACTGCGAACAGGACCAGCCACTTCCGGCAACTCACTTTGAAATAAAGCTAGAAATCTTGTAATTCTACCTTCTGCCAGTATCTCAAAAACGACATCGGCTTTCGACAATCCTGTTTGTGGACGTGCTTTAGTATGATTATTAACCATGATTCCAATTGCTCGATTATCTACTTGTTTTTCCGCTTCCAGTCCTGTTAATGGGTAAACAAATTCAGCTTTTTCAACTTCTTTCGGCGTGCTTGATTTTTCCTCAACAGCATTTTCTTTATCCTCATTATTTGTCGCTTTACTTTCCTCTTTTGAACATCCAAAAAGTAGAATAGCAAAAACTACAGCCAAGCATAAGAATGTTTTTCTCACTTCCTCACACCACCTTATAATAAGTATATTAGCGCATAATTGCTGGGAAGAGCACTTCTCTTTTTTTCACATCAACAATTCCTCGTTGCGTAATCCGAATGAACGGTAAGTGAGTTGCTGATAAAAATAGTATGGAATAAACTGGGTCCCCGTATGGATAACCAAAGTTTTTTAAGATCTGCTTTAGTTCTTTTTCTTTTGCAATTAAATCATCCATTTTACCATCAAACATAATTCCACCTAGTGTAAGAGGAAGTTCAAAAATAATTGTACCCTCATGAACGATTACAATTCCACCACCAAGTTCTTGAAGTCTATTGGATGCCAGCAGGATATCCTGCTTGTTTTTACCAATATACACCATGTCTCCTGTTGTTGAATAAGAACTTGCTATCGCTCCAAGCTTGTTGGTGAACCCGCGAATTGTTGTATTCACCCGCCACTTTCCTTTGCGATCGATAAGCAGAAGAAAAGCATCACTGTTAGTTGTCGGCAGCTCTTGCAGCGTTACGTCTGTTTGAATTGCATATGGTTTTATAATTACATCATTTACCATATCAAGACCAATTGGTATCGAGAACTGCAAATCACTTTCACTTAAGGCCCAATCGAACTCTATTGGCCCTACGTTATGTTCTTTCCAATCCAAGTTACTGCTGACCCTTTGTTCAACCTGTTCCTTTTTAATCCATTCCCCACTAGCTAAAACACTAATAGGATCTGGGTTCGTTTTTTCTTCTAGTATATTAATGTGTGCAATTTTACCAGGTGCAATTCCACCAAGCTTATCATCAAAATTAAAATGCCTGGCTACATTATAGGTAGCCATTCGATATGCTTCTTCAAGCGGAACTCCTTTTTCAATAGCAATAGCGATACACACGTTCATTAAACCATTCTCATAAAAAGTGGGGGTGGATCCATCCGTGTTCATCGTCAGGTTTTCATAATTGTTAATCCCGCTCGATACCAGCTCTTCCAATAATTCCGGCAGGTCCGGTCGTATGGAAGAATAGCGCAGTCCAACACTATATCCTAATCTCAGTCTCGAGATTACTTCCTCGGCTGTCATGGACTCATGATCTGCAGTAACACCCAGCAGTTTCATTTTGTTAAGCGTTCCTTCAGATGCTCCTGGCAAATGCCCCTCCACTGGTTTGCCTAATCGATTTGCTTCCTGCATCCAGTAAAGTAGACGATCATCTCCCCTTAGCAACTGTGGCCATCCTGTCAATTCTCCGCCCTGTACCACAAACCGGTTTTCCAACCATGAAAGCACTGTTTCACTGTTAAAAATAGCTTCTTCGTCTTTTAACGCTGTTTGCGAATCAAAACGAGCCCACCAGTACATCGAAACAGGTAGTTTGTTAAACTCCTCTAATAAAGTAAACGCTTTCGTTTTATCTAATAAAAAAAGCCACATTAAATTATCATTGACTAGTGTAGTAGTACCAAATTTTGCTGCATGAATTGCCAGCTCTTCCGGGTTATACAACTGAAACGGGTGTGCATGGGGTTCAATATAGCCAGGAACCAAATAGCGATTCTCACAGTCTACCAGTTCAACACCGGTTATTTGATCAGGCATTTTTTCTCCCACATATATGATTCGATCCTTTAGTATCCAGATATTCGCGGTTAACCATTGTTTTGTATATACATTTAAATAGGTCCCATTTGTTAAAACTTTGGTTGGTGCTACCTTTCCGTCAAGGACAGCAACATGTTCACGGAGCTCGCGATTACGCCAGTGATATACACCATTCTCCACCATAAAATCAACTCTCCACATTCATATTTTCTATATCGTATCATAAAATAGACTTTCACACACTAACGATTTGGTGTGCGAAAGTGACTATTTTGTGAGAAGATGCAAAAATCAGGCAGTGCCAGGCACCACCCGATTTATTGTTAGCTGTTACCACCTATGTCGTTTCGATAGTAAAAGCCTTCTGTATCTATGGTTTTTAGTGCTTCATAAACGGTTTGACTTGCTAGTTCGATCGATGATTCCTTTGCTCCCACTACCAATACACGTCCGCCATCTGAAACTAGCTTTCCTGCAACCTTTTTGGTACCAGAGTGAACAACATACGTATTTTTGGCTGGCTTAATTGTTGGAAGTGGTATAGCTTTCTCATAATGTCCAGGATATCCATTTGAAGCGACTACCACACCTAATGCAGTACGCTTCTCCCATTTTAACTGTGGATTTTTTCCTGCCTGTACATCTAACAGTACTTGCAGCAAGTCATTTTCAAGAAGAGGCAGAACAACCTGTGTTTCCGGATCACCAAATCGTGTGTTAAATTCTATCACCTTTGGACCATCTGCTGTTTGCATTAGTCCAGCATACAGAATACCAGTAAATGGGCGCTCCTCTACCAGCATACCGTCAGCTGTTTTCTGCAAAACTTCAGTTGTGGCATAGGACACTATATCGGAGGTAATATCTTCAACAGGAGCAAATGCGCCCATCCCACCAGTGTTTGGACCTGCATCATTGTCATATGCTCGTTTATGATCCCTGGCCGGAATCATGGGATAAACATTTCCTTCATGAACAAAGGCCATCAGGGAAAACTCTTTACCTATTAAAAATTCCTCAACCACGATTGTTTCCCCCGCTTCAGCAAAGGCTTTGTTTACCAGCATACTATCAACTGCTTCCAATGCTTCCGCAACTGTTTCGGCCACAACAACACCTTTTCCAGAAGCAAGTCCATCTGCTTTTATTACAATGGGAGCGCCGCTATTATGAATATACTCTTTAGCCTTTTCCGCATTGGTAAATGTTGCGTAACCAGCAGTCGGTATCCCATACTTTTGCATGAGTTCTTTGGCAAAACGTTTGCTTCCCTCTAATAGGGCTGCTTTCTTAGTCGGAGCAAAAACCTTTAATCCCGCTTCCTTAAACTGGTCAGCAATACCTTCTAATAATGGATTTTCCGGCCCCACGATCGTTAAATCAATTTTGTTGATTTTGGCAAAATCTATTAATTTATCAATTTCTGTTTCGTTGATGTCGATACAGGTTGCATGTTGGGCAATCCCACCATTACCAGGCGCAGCGTACAAGCTGCTAACATTCTCACTCTCTGCCAGTTTCATCAAAATACTATGCTCACGTCCACCGCGTCCAACAACTAATACGTTCATCTACAGTCTCACCCCTCATGGTCTTAAAGTTTGGCTCTTTCTTAACCCTCTCAGTTCGTAAAAAATGCGACATAACTCACCGCTACGGAAATACACTTCGCTTTCCGCGGGAGGCTGGTGAGCCTCCTCGTGCTACGCACTGCGGGGTCACACCTATGCCTTTCCTCCCGCAGGAGTCTTCGTATATTTCCTCCGCTGGCGTATTACTAAACAAACGACCATTCATCTGAACTGATTGATTTATGCTGCGGGCCGTCGACTCCTCGAAAATAAAGTCGATTTTATTGGCACGGCCTCAGTCTCCTCAGAAGCAAAGAACGCTTCTTCCGGGCTCTTCGGACGCGTGCTGTTCCCTCAGGAGTCGCATATTCTGCCTTCACTAGGATAGAAAAATGCGCATGACCCTATGTTTCATGGGACTCCTTCTCCCTTGAAAAGAAAGCTATCTAAGCTGCGGAAAAATGCGAGACTCCAGTGGGAAAGGAACAGTCTGAAGACCCCGCAGTGAGCGGTTTTTGCTCCGAGGAGGCTGAAGCGTTCCCCACGGAAAGCGAGTGTTTTTCCGCAGCGCTGGATAAGCACCAATCTAATAAAGAGTGGTAGAAAACAGTTACTTCGCACTTTATAGATTTTGAGTCTAAAACAACAATCTTTTAGAAAGCGGTCTAATGTTTAAAATGACGCATTCCTGTATAAACCATTGCTATTCCATGATCGTCACATACGGAAATCGAATCCTGGTCGCGTTTCGAGCCACCTGGCTGAATGATTGCTGTAACTCCCGCTTTCACGGCTGCTTCAACTGTGTCAGGCATTGGGAAAAATGCATCAGATGCTAAGACTGCTTCATTAGCTTTGTCTCCTGATTGCTCAATAGCGATGTTGGCAGCTCCGATTCTATTCATTTGACCTGCACCAATACCAACTGTCTGATTATCTTTTGCCAAAACGATCGCGTTCGACTTTACATGTTTTACTGCCCGCCAGGCGAACAATAAATCAGCTGTCTCCTGTTCAGATGGTTTGCGCTTTGTAGGAAATGTCCAGTCGTTCTCATCAGCCATACCATTGTCCTGGTCCTGTACGAGCAATCCACCAGTAACACTTGTGATTTTTTTCGAATCGCTTTTCCCTTGTTCCACCAGAACCTCAAGCAACCGAATATTCTTCTTCTCGGTCAAAATATCCAACGCTTCCTGTGTAAAACTTGGAGCAATAACGATTTCCAGGAAAATTTCCCGTAATAATGTTGCTGTATTTCCATCGACTGGACGATTACATGCAACAATTCCGCCAAAAATGGAAATGGAATCCGCTTCGTACGCCTTTTCAAACGCGTTAACAATTGAATCGCTCACACCAATTCCACAAGGATTCATATGTTTAACTGCTACTGCAGTCGGTTCCTTATATTCCGCAATTATTTCAAGTGCAGCATTTGCATCCTGAATATTGTTATAGGATAGCTCCTTACCATGCAGCTGGTTTGCTGTTGCTAAACTAAAGGACACGGCTTTTGCCTGTTTATAAAAAGCTGCCTCCTGATGTGGATTTTCCCCGTAACGCAGTGATTGAACTTTTTCATAGGTAACAGAATATGTATCTGGATACTGTGTGCCTGTTTGTTCATTAAAATAACCGGCAATCAAAGCGTCATAATGCGCTGTATGACGGAATACCTTTCCCGCAAGCTCAAGGCGTTTATTTTGGTCAAGCGTGTCTTGCTTCAACGCCTGTAAAATATCTGTATAGTCTGTTGGATCAACAATTACCGCTACGTTTGCAAAGTTTTTTGCTGCGGCCCGAAGCATGGTTGGGCCACCGATATCAATGTTTTCTATTTTGTCTGCGTCTGTTGTATTTTCATTAGCTAACGCTTCCTGGAATGGATAAAGGTTAACGATTACCAAATCAATTGGTGTAATGTTATATTCCTTTAACTGAGCTTCATGTTTATCATTTTTACGATCAGCAAGTAGCCCTCCATGAATGTAAGGATGCAGTGTTTTGACCCGACCATCTAATATTTCAGGAAAGTCCGTAATTTTTTCGACAGCCTGGGCAGAAATACCAGCTGTTTTTAAGGCTTTTAACGTTCCACCCGTTGAAATGATTTCGAAGCCAAGTTCGATTAATCCTTTTGCAAAAGCTTCAATATTACTTTTATCAGAAACACTAATAAGTGCACGCTTCGTCATAATAAAACTCCTCGCTATTATCTATTTAGAACATGCTTAATTACTTTTGGATATAGTCGATGTTCGATTTCCTGTATGCGATATTGTAAGGACTCTTCCGTATCATCCGCCAAGATTTCCAGCGCTTCTTGATCAATTATTGGTCCTGTGTCAACACCCTCATCAATAAAGTGGATGGTCACACCCGTTGTTAGTACTCGGGCACGAAAGGCCTGCCCAATTGCATCAAGACCTGGAAAAGCAGGCAATAGTGAAGGATGTACGTTAAGGATTGAGTCCTCATACGCTCGAAGCAATGTTGGACCTACAATTCGCATATACCCTGCCAAAAAGATCCAGTCTACTTTAGCCATCCGTAATGCAGTAACTATTTCCCCCTCATAAGCTTCCTTCGATGGAAACGTCCCTGGATTAACAACACATGACGTGATCCCCAGTTCAGCTGCTTTGGCAATAACCACTGCTTCTGGCTTATCACAAACAAGCAAAACAACATCACAACCAAGTTTATTTCCTTTATTTGCTTTTATAATCGCTTCGAAATTACTGCCTGCTCCGGAAGCAAATATAGCTGCTTTGATGTTACTCATTTGTAAAACAAACCCCTTCACGTTCGGAAACTGTACCGATCACAACAGCTGATTCGCCATTATCCTGTAAGATATCTATAGCAAAATCTGCTTTTTCCTGATCGACAACGACAGCCATTCCAATACCCATATTAAAGATGCCGAACATGTCCTGATCTGAAATGTTACCCTGTTTCTGCAGGAAAGTAAAAACTTCTGGTACGTTCCAGTTTGATTTATCAATTTCCACTCCTAAACCGGCAGGAAGCATCCTTGGAATATTTTCATAGAACCCACCGCCTGTTATATGTGAAATTCCTTTTATATCAATTGATTGAGTAAGTTTATTGATCGGCTTCGCATATATTTTAGTTGGTTCTAAAAGTGTTTCTCCAAGTGACTTCGACAGTCCTGCATAGCTGTTTTTAAGATCTAAATCAGCGACTACTTTCCTTACCAGTGAATAACCATTAGAATGAATACCACTTGATGGCAGGCCAATCACAACATCACCTGACTTAATATGTTCACCAGTTATCAGCTTTGACTTTTCTGCGATACCGACTGCAAAACCAGCAACATCATATTCATCATCCTGATACATACCGGGCATTTCAGCTGTTTCTCCACCAATTAACGCTGCCCCTGCATCAACACAGCCATTGGCTACACCTGCAACAATTTGTTCGATCATCTCTGGCTCATTTTTTCCACAAGCAATGTAATCAAGGAAGAAAAGCGGCTGTGCCCCCTGTGCAACAATATCGTTTACACACATGGCAACTAAATCTTTGCCTATAGTATCGTGTTTGTTGAGTTGAAAAGCCAGCTTAAGTTTAGTCCCGACACCGTCTGTGCCGGAAACCAGCACAGGTTCCTTGTAACTGAAACCTGATAAATCAAATAAGCCCGCGAATCCACCAACACCACCAAGCACTTCTTTGCGGTTAGTTTTTGCAATATGCTTTTTCATTAAATCAACAGCTTGATAGCCTTTTTCTACGTCAACTCCAGCTTCTCTGTACGCATCAGACATGTAGGACCCACCTTTTTAATAAATAGTATTAGACAGTATTTCTGAGCAAGCCGTGCTCTAACAGTCGCCTCCGCTTTTCTTGGCTAGCTTTGGCTCCTAGCAGCTGCCGTCATAAGCATTGAACACTTCGAACGCTATAAACCTTGCGTTCTTCGGTTCCCTGCTTATGCGTCCGCTTCTGAACAGTCGCCTTCGCTTTTCTTACAGCCTTGTGTACTCGATTTCTGTTTGGCCTTTTTCTTTTACTGGGTAATTTCCTGTGAAGCAGGCTGTGCAAATACCCTGGTTTGGTACGTCTTCTCGTATAATCGCGCGTTCGAGTCCTGCATCTGATAAATAAGCAAGGCTGTCAGCACCAATTATTTCCGCAATTTCATCAATGGTGTTATTTGCCGCAATTAATTCATCACGACTTGACATATCAATTCCGTAATAACAAGGATGTTGAAGAGGTGGAGCAGCTATCCGTACATGAACCTCTTTAGCTCCTGCCTCTTTCAGCATACGTACGATTCGTCTACTCGTTGTACCACGAACGATTGAATCATCGATCATCACAACGCGTTTTCCTTCGACAATGCCGCGTACTGGAGAAAGCTTCATTTTAACCCCTTGTTCACGAAGCTCTTGAGATGGCTGGATAAATGTACGTCCGACATAACGATTTTTGATAATTCCCATTTCATATGGAAGACCTGTTTCTTCGGCGTACCCTATTGCAGCAGAAATACTGGAATCCGGTACACCAGTAACAACATCTGCATCAATTGGTACCTCTCTCGCTAATTCAACACCCATTCTTTTCCGTGAAGCATGCACATTTACTCGGTTTATATCACTATCTGGTCTGGAAAGATAGACATACTCCATAGCACACATGGTACGCGCCTCTTTTTCCTGAAATGTCCTTGAGCGAATACCATCTTTATTTATAATAAGCAATTCACCTGGCTCTACATCGCGCTCCAGTGTTGCACCGATTAAATCAAATGCACATGATTCAGATGCTGCAACATAGCTATCTCCTAATCTACCAAGTGAAAGTGGACGTAATCCCCTCGGGTCTGTTGCAACATACATCGTATCTTCTTCTAGAATGATAAAGGCATATGCACCTACTAAACTTCGAAGCGCCTCCATAATTGATTCTTCAAAGTCATCTGACTTACTCCGTTTAATCAAGTGGGCCAGTACTTCAGTATCCGATGATGTATGCAGTATACTGCCTTCAAGCTCAAGCTCGCCGCGAAGTTTATGTGCGTTCATGATATTGCCATTATGCGCAAGTGCCAGACTGCCTTTTTGTGAACGGAACAGGAGTGGCTGAACATTGTCAAATCCACCATCACCTTGTGTTGCGTAACGAACATGACCAACAGCAGCACGGCCCTGAAGTTCATCAAATTTTGCATGTTTGAACACATCATTAACTAGACCTAATCCTTTATGAAGTTTTAGCTTTTCTCCGTCACTTGTTACAACACCTGCACCATCCTGACCTCTGTGTTGTAAGGCATGTAACCCGTAATACGTGAGTTCAGCCGCCTTTTCATGACCCCATATTCCAAAAACGCCACATTCTTCGTTTAAGCCTCTGATTTCAGCAAGCATGAAATAGCCCCTCTCCATAATGATTGAAGTGATTCAACATCTTCCGCGATAACGTTCTTCCCACCTGATTGAACGACAATTTGACCATCGTTAGTTACAGTACCAATCTGCACAGCATCTTTGATAACTGATTCGATGGTCTGTTGATTTGCTCGGCTTACAGAAACTAAAAATCGTGATTGTGTTTCACTAAATAATTCAGTTGTAAAATCTTCTCCAATTGTTACTTCCAAACCTAACCCTTTTTTCGAAAAAACACTTTCAGCTAATGCTACGCCAAGTCCACCTTCAGCAAGATCATGGGCAGAGGAAACAAGGCCCTGGTGAATGGCGTCCAGCAATTGATTTTGTCGTTCTTTTTCTACAGTCAAATCAATGCTTGGTGCCTTGCCAGAATATGATCCCTCGATAACATTCTGTAATTCACTTCCGCCAAATTCTGGTTTCGTCTCACCTATTAAGTAGATCAGATCACCAGCATGTTGAAAGTAGCTTGGTGTTAAATGATCAAGCGATTCTACTAATCCAACCATTCCAACGATAGGTGTTGGAAAAATCGCACTGCCTTTTGACTGGTTGTATAACGAAACATTGCCACTAATAACAGGTGTTTCCAGTACTTCACACGCACTGCTCATGCCTTCAACACTTTTCTCCATTTGCCAAAATACTTCTGGATTTGTTGGGTTTCCGAAATTAAGGCCGTCTGTTAAGCCAAGCGGTCTAGCACCGGAGCAGACAATATTTCGTGCGGCCTCTGCTACCGCTATTTTTCCACCAGTTTCCGGGTCAAGGTAAATGTAGCGTGAATTACAATCCGTTGTAATAGCTAGCGCCTTATTTGTTCCTTTGATTCGTACTACTGCGGCATCTGATCCTGGCGCTACCACCGTATTTGTTTGAACCATTGAATCGTATTGATCGTATACATATTCTTTGCTTGCGATAGTCGGTTGTTGCAGTAATTGCTTTAACATGTCACCATGATCGTCAATAGTTGGAACAGCCTCGAATTTATTTTGAAACTCCTTAAAATATACCGCTTCTTTTGATGGCATATTGTAGACAGGCGCTTCCTCTGCCAATGCATCTACAGGAATATCAGCTACAATTTCACCATGTTGTTTTAGGCGAAATGCTTTTTCCTCAATTACTTCACCAACCGCTACAGCCTGTAAGCCATATTTTTCAAAAATATCTATGATTTCCTGTTCCTGTCCTTTTTTTGCAACGAGTAACATACGCTCTTGGGATTCAGACAACATTAACTCATATGCGTTCATATTTTGCTCACGCTGTGGCACTAAATCCAAGTCCATCACCATGCCAGTACCAGCTTTACTTGCCATTTCACTAGCAGATGATGTAAGACCTGCAGCACCCATATCCTGCATTCCAACAAGTGAGTCACAATGAATGACTTCTAGACATGCTTCAATTAATAATTTCTCCATAAACGGATCGCCAACTTGAACTGCTGGACGGTCTTTGTTAGCATCTTCTGCCAAATCGCCAGAAGCAAAAGTTGCCCCGTGAATACCATCGCGCCCTGTTGCTGCACCAGCGTAAATTACCGTGTTTCCGATTCCAGCAGCAATTCCCTTTTGGATATCCTTATGATCAATTAATCCAACACACATTGCATTAACTAGCGGGTTTCCTTCATAACTATCGTCAAATTGGATTTCCCCGCCAACCGTAGGAACACCAACACAGTTTCCATATCCAGCAATGCCATGGACAACTTCTTTGAAAAGATATTTAACCCGGTCTGTCGTTAAGTTTCCAAACCGGAGTGAGTTCATCATCGCAATTGGACGTGCTCCCATTGAAAAAACGTCACGAATAATTCCGCCAACCCCCGTCGCAGCACCTTGATATGGTTCAACTGCTGATGGATGATTATGGCTTTCAATTTTAAAAACTACCGCCTGCTCGTCTCCAATATCAATAATACCAGCGCCTTCTCCAGGTCCCTGTAAGACATGTGGAGCTTTTGTCGGAAATTTACTGAGTAGCGGCTTTGAAGTTTTGTAACTGCAATGCTCTGACCACATAACCGAAAAAATTCCTGTTTCCGTGAAATTCGGACGGCGTTTTAGAATTGTTTTTACCATTTGAAACTCTTCGTCACTTAACCCCATACCTTTGTAAAGTTTTTCCGATTCAATTTGTTCTGGGTTGATTTCATGCGTTAACAACATGTGTTTCCCTCCAATTGTTGACGATTGATTGAAAAAGCTTTACACCGTCAGCACTGCCAAGCAATTCTTCAACAGCACGTTCTGGATGTGGCATCATTCCAAGTACATTTCCTTCTTTATTGATAATTCCTGCGATATCAGCAACCGAGCCGTTCGGATTATTTTTATAGGTAAACACGATTTGATTATTTTTCTGTAAATCTGCTAATGTGCTCTCGTCACAAAAGTAGTTTCCTTCACCATGTGCAATCGGATAACGAACAACTTCACCAGCTTCGTACTGCGTGGTAAACATCGTCGAATTATTGGCGACCTGCAGCTCCTCCTGGTGACACATGAATGCCAGATTTTTATTCCGCAGCATCGCACCAGGCAGTAGTCCCGCTTCCAGTAAAATTTGAAACCCATTACAGATTCCGAGAACAGGCTTCCCTTTCGCTGCATGGTCCTTAATCTGCTGCATAATTTTGGATGTCGCTGCAACAGAACCTGATCGCAGGTAGTCTCCATAAGAAAAACCACCAGGTAGTAAAATTGCGTCATAGTTTTCTAGATTACTATTTTCATACCATACTAAATCGGTATCTTCTTTTAAGATTTCTTTGGCGGCATGATACATGTCCCGGTCACAATTAGATCCTGGAAAAACGATTACGGCAAATTTCACGATTGAACAGCCTCCTCCACATCAAAACGAAAGTCTTCTATCACTGGATTGGCAAGTAATTGGTCACACATTGCTTTGATTCGCTCATCAATATTTTCCGTATCATCAACATGCAGTTCAATAAACTTACCAACACGTGCCTCCTGTACCTCTTTATAGCCCAGTGAATGCAGGGAATTCTGAATCGCCTTCCCTTGTGGGTCAAGCACCCCTTGCTTTAATGTGATATAAACCGTTACTTTTTTCATGATCTTGCCTCCAGTCGCTGTAGTATTACTTTATAAACATGAAGCAAATCTCCTAAATCCTGACGAAAAACATCCTTATCCATTTTTTCCTGTGTATCCAAATCCCAAAGTCTGCATGTGTCTGGTGAAATCTCATCAGACAGTACAATGCTTCCATCCTTAAGACGGCCAAACTCTAATTTAAAATCTACCAGTGTAAGATTGATCTCCAGAAAAAGCTTTTGCAGAACGTTATTAATGTGTAGCGTCATTTGTTTGATTCCTGCCAAATCCTCTGTCGTTGCGTCAGACAGAATCAGTGCATGTTCATCATTAATAAGTGGATCGCCTAGTGCATCATCTTTATAAAACAATTCAACAAGTGGCGGACTGAATGGTGTTTTTTCTTCAATGCCCAGCCGTTTCGTAATACTTCCAGTTGCAAGATTGCGTACCACCACTTCAATTGGAATAATCTTTGTCTCACTAACCAGTTGTTCGGTTTCATTTAGCTTTTCGATGAAATGTGATGAAATGTTCTGCTCGGACAGATAATGAAAAATATAGGAAGATATTTCGTTATTTAACCTTCCTTTACCATCAAAGCTACTCTTTTTCTCTCCGTTAAAAGCAGTTGCATCGTTTTTATATGCCAGAACTAGTTGATCCTGTCTATCCTTTGTCCGATAAACCTTTTTCGCTTTTCCTTCATACAAAAGTTCCGTTTTCATCACCATTCCCCCTACGCTAATCCAATTCGTTCAAAGATTTGATCCACATTTTTCAAATGGTACGTATAGTCGAAGCAGTCATCAATTTCAGCCTGTGTCAGCTTACTTGTAAATCGCTCATCTTTTTCAATTAAGTCCTTAAAGTGTGTTGCGCTCTCCCATGCTTCCATTGCGGTCGGCTGCACGATATCATACGCTTCTTCACGAGCCATTCCTTTGGTAATCAACGAAAGCAATACGCGTTGGGAAAAAATAACCCCATGCGTACGATCGATGTTCCGCTTCATATTTTCCGGGAAGACGGTAAGATTTTTTACAATCGTTGAGAAACGGTTCAGCATATAATTCAATGCGATCGTCGCATCAGGCAAAATCACCCGCTCTGCAGATGAATGCGAAATATCACGCTCATGCCATAAAGAAACATTTTCATAGGCTGTCGTCATATATCCTCGCAGGACACGGGCCATCCCAGTCATATTTTCCGAACCGATTGGGTTACGTTTATGTGGCATTGCTGAAGAACCTTTTTGACCTTTTGCAAAAAATTCTTCAACCTCACGAGTTTCTGTTTTTTGCAGACCGCGAATTTCTGTTGCAAACTTTTCAATCGATGATCCGATTAATGCTAAGGTCGATACATAATCCGCATGACGATCGCGTTGCAGCGTTTGTGTCGAAACTGGCGCTGGTGTTAACCCTAATTTTTCACAAACATATTTTTCAACGAATGGATCGATATTTGCATATGTCCCAACTGCTCCGGACAACTTTCCGAACTCAATTCCTTTTGCTGCATTTTCAAAGCGCTCCAGATTACGTTTCATTTCCTCGTACCACAATGCCAGTTTCAAACCAAAAGTAGTTGGTTCAGCATGCACCCCATGTGTACGTCCCATCATAACGGTGTGTTTATGTTCAATTGCCTTATTCTTTAAAATTTCAACAAAGTTCGTTAGGTCCCTGCGAATAATTGCGTTAGCCTGTTTTAGTAAGTAGGAGAGGGCAGTATCTACCACATCCGTTGAAGTTAAGCCATAATGCACCCATTTCCGCTCATCCCCAAGTGTTTCTGAAACAGCACGCGTAAACGCAACAACATCATGACGGGTTTCCTGTTCGATTTCATAGATCCGGTCCATATCGAAGGATGCATTCTTACGCATTGTTTTCACATCGTCAGCCGGAATCGTTCCAAGCTCGCTCCACGCCTCACATGCTAAAATTTCAACTTCAAGCCAGGCCTTAAATTTATTTTCCTCTGTCCAAATGTTGCCCATTTCTTCTCTTGTATACCGTTCAATCATGCTTTTTCCCCCTCATAATCTCTAACTAATTTGTCTACTCGTTCATTCGTTTCCGCAATAAATGTAATATGTCCCATCTTACGTTTTTCTTTTACAGCATCCTTACCATAGAGATGGATGTAACCATCATTAGAGTTCGACATGTACGCAAGCGCACGCTCCATGTCTGCACCTAATACGTTTATCATTGCTGCTGGCTGTAATAATTCAACGTTAGTTAAAGGCAGGCCACAAATTGCCCGGATGTGCTGCGTGAATTGCGAGATATTGCATGCCTCAATCGTATAGTGCCCAGAATTATGTGGACGCGGAGCCATTTCGTTTATAAAAATAGCCTCCCCATCTACAAACATCTCAATTGCAAACGTTCCAACTATGTTCATTTTTTCAGCTAATTTAATTGTTGCATCAATTGCTTTATGTTTAACCGTATTACTAATTGTTGCCGGAACAGTGGTTTTGTACAGAATATGTTCCTTGTGCTCGTTTTCAGCGATTGGAAAAAATTCAACTTCACCACTTTGCGAGCGTGTAAACACGACCGAAATTTCCTTATCAAACGACACCCATTTTTCAATGATGCAATGTTGGTGCTTGTCTGCAAAAGCCATTGCTTCAGTTGCATCCGCTTCGCCTGTTAGTTTAATCTGACCTTTTCCGTCGTACCCACCACTACATGTTTTGATAACAGCGGGGTAAGTGATTTCATTTAGTACCTTTTCGCATTCCGAGCCATTTTTCACAATATAAAAATCAGGTATCGGAAGACCAACTTCACGCATAATACGCTTTTCCTTCTCACGATTTTGAGTAATTTCAAGCGCAAATCCACCCTGTGGTAACTTTCCTGTTTCTTCTATATAAGTCGCAGCTTCTAAATCAACGTTTTCAAATTCATAGGTGACCACATCACTTAACGCTGTTAATTGTCTAATTGCTTCAAGGTCGTCAAATGCCGCTGTAATTTGCTTATCTGCAACCTGTGCAGTTGGACAGTTCGGTGTAGGATCAAGCACAGCAACCTGATAGCCCATGTACTTCGCAGCAATTGCCATCATCCTTCCAAGCTGCCCACCACCGATAATCCCGATAGTCTTTGGAGGTAAAATAATTTTATTTTTCTGCAAGGTCAGCCCTCATTTCTTCAACACTTGCCTGCATGTTCGCGCGGTAAGTTACTAATCTATCTGTTACATCCTGGTCAAATGCTCCAATTATCTGCGTGGCAAGTATACCGGCATTTTTCGCTCCAGACTTTCCAATTGCTACCGTAGCAGTCGGAACACCACCAGGCATCTGGACGATTGATAAAAGTGAATCAAGACCATTTAATGCCTTACTTTCAACTGGCACACCGATTACGGGCAAAGTAGTTTGTGCTGCTACCATTCCCGGTAAATGTGCTGCACCACCGGCACCTGCAACAATCACCTTTAATCCACGTTCCTTAGCATTCTTTGCATATTCGAACATTTTATCAGGAGTCCGGTGAGCCGAAATAACATCTTTTTCATAAGGAATTTTAAGTTCGTCTAATATGTCACACGTATGCTTCATTGTGTCCCAATCTGAAATACTTCCCATAATTACACCAACTAAAGCCATAAAATCCCTCTTTCTGTTTTATAATTTTTAACTTTATTCGTTTTTGTTTGACTAGTGAACGATTCTAAGGCGGTTCTCGATCCGTGATCGGTTGGTAGTCGAATTAATTAAATAAAAAAGTCTATGCATCTCCCTCAGTTATGAGAGAAGATGAATAGACTTATCCTTACACATTAAAACGACCATTGCGCACCCGCAACGATTCATCCTCCCTCATAGTCCAGTATTTACGGTACTGGGTAGAAACTTCTGAGCCATATTCTCAGCAAATATATGAGGAATCGTATTCATTTGTTAGTTTAAGAATATCAAAATCGAGATAGGTATGTCAAATTAATATCGAACATTTCATCAAATAATATATTTAATGTTCGTGTTTTGTTCAAAAATGTGTATTATATTGTCTGGAACTTGCATTATGAACTTACCATTGCTCCACTATTAAAGTGTATCACATACGATGAATCCTCTGAAGCTAGGTATACCATAAGCGATTCAATAC
>NZ_JBMERP010000017.1:0-61210 GCF_049310925.1 Virgibacillus sp. DJP39
AATAATTTGTCAGGGTTTTGAGGTATTTTTTTTTCGTGGTATACTATATAAGTTAAAAAATAAACATAAAATTCTGGTGATAGAAAATGAAAACAGTACATGATGTTCGACAATTATTGAAGAAATTTGGAACCTTTATTTATATTGGTGATAGAATAGCAGATCTTGAATTAATGGAAGACGAAGTAAAAGAATTGTATCAGAATGCTTTCATAAGTGTACAAGACTACTCAACAGCAACTTTAATACTAAAAAAAGAAGCACGAATAATACAAGAAAAAAAGGATGCATCTAATAATGGATAATATTTTAATCGGTGTCGACATTGGTGGAACAACAATAAAAATTGGTTTCTTAACGGATCAGGGAACAATAATCAATAAATATGAAATTCCTACAAATACAATTGATAATGGCAATCAAATTATACCGGACATCGCAACATCAATTAATGGAAAAATAAAAGAGCTGTCTATTAAACAGGAATCAATTTTAGGTGTTGGTGTTGGAGCTCCTGGCTTCATTATAGGTGAATCCGGGATAGTTGAAGAAGGAGTAAATATTGGATGGAAAGATGTTAATCTTGGGAATCAACTAAGTGATCAATTACAAATGCCTGTTTTTGTGGAGAACGATGCTAACTTAGCAGCACTAGGTGAGAACTGGATGGGATCTGGTAATAGGGCCAGCAACTTTGTAGCAATTACATTAGGTACTGGTGTTGGCGGTGGGATAATTGCAAATGACCAGTTGCTAACAGGAGAAAATGGCACTGCAGGTGAAATAGGCCATATAACAGTCGCACCAAACGGGTATCTATGTAATTGTGGGAAACACGGTTGTTTAGAAACGGTAGCTTCTGCAACAGGGATTGTCAAACAAGCATTGGAAGTAATAGATATGAAACCAACAAGTAATTTAAACAAATATGTACAGGCTAATGGAGATTTAACTGCAAAAGATGTATTTGATTTGGCAAGTAATGGTGATACGGATTGTTTAAAGATAATCGAAAGAACTGGGGATGTGCTTGGATTGGTACTTTCCAATATTGCCACAATTATCAACCCTTCGAAGATTGTAATAGGTGGTGGAGTTTCGAAAGCCGGGAAACCGTTACTAGATGCTATTAAACATTCCTTTAATATTTATGCACTTGAAAGGTTAACAAAGGTGTGTAAAATTGATACAGCACAGCTGGGTAATGATGCAGGGGTCTATGGTGCAGCATACCTGGTTATAGACAAGTTTAATAATAAATAAATTTTTTGTGGCTGCAATAAAAGGCTAACTTTTGTATATATATATTAAATAATTGTTAAATTAAGTGAAACTTTTACCTCAGGCAATCCGTCTTATCATGTAGGGTGAAAAATATATATGGTTTGTAAATCTTACAATAGGGTATTTACAAAAGAATAAGTATAATAGATTAATTGATGATGAACATGTTTTTTGTTTAGGAGGAACCTATAATGAATTTCAAAAAAACCAAAATTCCATTATATATAGTTGCTACATTATTATTTGGATTGAAGACATATATTGTCTATCGGTTTTTATTTAGTATTGAGTTAGAAAATTCAATGCAAGAGTTTATTTTATTTGTAAACCCATTTATATCAGCGTTTTTGGTGTTTGCTATAAGTGTATGGTTTAAAAAAGAAGCGCGTCAAATGAAATTTATTCGCTATTCAGCATTAATTGGTACAATTATTATATACTTTAATTTAGTCTTTTATCGTTCTTTCACTGACTTTATTACAGTTCCACAACTATTCCAAGCAAGTAACATGGGTGATTTGGGAGGTAGTATATTAACGCTAACAAAGCCTTATGACATATTGTTAATCGTAGATGTTTTATTTATTTGGTATTTGAGTAGGAAAAAGACTGAGGTAATGACAGTAAATTATCCTAGAAATGGTAAAGTCTTTGCATTAGCTATGTCATTAATGTTATTAGCCGGAAACTTTTTTCTTGCAGAAATGGAGCGTCCACAATTATTTACAAGAGCATTTGACCGAGAATATATTGTTAAAAATATTGGACTATTTAACTACCATATATACGATATTGCTCTTCATTCAAAAGTTAAAAGCCAAAGTGTTTTTGCCGATGGAAATGAACTGCCTGAAATAAAGAATTTTATTAAAACTGAGGTTAAAAGTGAAGAAAAGTCTGAAATGTTTGCTGTCGCAAAGGATAAAAACGTAATTTTTATTTCAGCGGAATCAGTTCAAAATTTTGTTATTAACAACAAAGTCAATGGAGAAGAAATCACGCCATTTTTAAACAGCCTGGTGAAGGATGAGGATACGTACTACTTTGATAACTTTTACCATCAAACAGGACAAGGAAAGACATCGGATTCTGAGTTTGTTATGGAAAATTCCTTGTATCCTTTACCAAGTGGAGCGGTATTTTTTACACATGGACAAAATGAATATAATGCATTGCCAAAGTTATTAAACCAAGAGGGTTATTATACGTCTGTGCTTCATGCGAATAATAAGAGCTTCTGGAACCGTGATCAAATGTACGATAGTTTAGGTTATGATCATTTCTATGGGGAAGAAGCTTATGAAGCAACGGAAGAAAATTCAATCGGCTGGGGACTCAAAGATAAGCCATTCTTTGAACAGTCCATTAAATATTTACAGGCAATGGATAAACCATTTTATTCTAAATTTATCACACTTACCAATCATTTTCCTTTTGATATTAGTAAAGATGATCGATCAATAGAACCGTATAATTCAAATTCCAATACACTTAATAATTATTTTCCAACCGTTCGTTACACAGATGAAGCTATCGAAAAGTTTTTTCAACAGCTTAAAGATAACGGTTTATATGAAGATTCAATTATCATAATTATGGGAGACCATTATGGAATAAGTGAAAGTCATAATAAAGCTATGAGTCAATATTTGGGTAAAGAGGAAATCACACCATATGACCATATACAGCTGCAGGAAGTTCCATTCTTTATTCACATCCCTAACAATGGAAATGGAAAAACAATGTCACAGGTAGCAGGTCAAATTGACATTAAGCCTACGTTGCTAAGCTTGCTGGGTATTAAAGCCGAAAATGATATTCAATTTGGCAATCGTCTATTTATTGAGGATAGAAAAGGTTATATCGCGTTTAGGAATGGAGATTATGCCAGCGAAAAATATATCTCTACAAATGACACTTGTTATAATCGTCTAACTGGAGAAGTGTTAAGCCAAGCTGAAGAGCAGGATGATGAACCTTCTGTTGAACAGGATAATCCATGTACAGAAATCAGTGATCAGGTGAATGAGGAACTACAATATTCGGATGACATTGTTTATGGTGATCTGTTCCGGTTCGTCAATTTCGATGAAAAATAAAAATCATAAGGAAAGGGAGCTGATTTAAATAATCAGCTCCCTTTTAAAAATCGTTTTGGATAGGTTACGTTTTGTCGTGCAATTATCCAGTAATCTCACTTATAATCGTCATCACAGAGAAAAACCCAAAAGCCAGTACAGATACTGCTGAAAAACCAAGACCAAACAAGTTTTTAGCTTTCATTTGTTTAACCGTAGAAATAGCACTAAGGATGGTAACAATCAATAATAGTATACCTAATGTAAGATGCATGTTTTTTTCCTCCTTCTACATTCCGTGCATGTTATAATTGCTATTGGAATTGCATTTATATTATTATGTATCTAATCGTTTATTCCTATTTAATTTTATAGCAAATTGACTAATTTGTCGAGGATTATCCGATTCAATTATCAGGAAACGCCAACAATAAAGAATGAAAGGGATATGATTTTTGATGAATATGGAGAGAAAATCGTTAGGACCATTAGGCACGAATTGTTATCTTCTTTATAATGAACTGGATGCTTTAATAATTGATCCAGGTGGAGATGCGAGCGAAATTTTAAATTTTTTTGCTGATAAAGCTTGCAGTCCTAAAGCAATATTGCTGACGCATGCTCACTTCGATCATATTGGTGCAGTTGATGAGGTTAGAGCTACATATAAGATACCTGTGTACTTGCACGGGAAAGAGCAGGAATGGTTGGAAGATCCCAAATTAAATGGGTCCACACTATTTACTGCTAATCCTATTTCTACTAGAAAGGCTGAACATGAGTTAAAAGAAGGAGATTTAAAAATCGGATCATTTGAGTTCAATGTTTTACATACTCCTGGTCACTCTCCTGGAAGTGTTTGTTTTGTTTTCAAAGAAGCAGGAGTAGTTATTGGTGGAGACTTACTGTTTAACATGGGAGTTGGACGTACGGATCTACCAGGCGGAAACATGGACCAATTAATGAACAGTATACGTGTTAAATTGTTTCAATTAAAAGATGATACTACTGTCTACCCAGGTCATGGGGTGGAAACTACGATAGGCGAGGAAAAGCGTGTTAATCCGTTTCTAAAATAATACCTATAGAAAAAAACCCTGCATAAAAAGTTATGTAAGCAGGGTTTTTTTCTTAGTGACCAAATCCAGGTACTAATATGAAATTCGAATACCAGGTAAAACCAATCATAAATACAGTACAATAAGCTCCGAATAAGTACATATACATGCGCTCAGATAATTTTAAGTAACTTACTGTAAGGAAAAATGCCGTCTGAACTAAGAATAATAGTGCTGTTTTGTTCATGTCTCCAATTACAAACATTACTGTAAATATCCCTGTCCAAAAGGCAAGCACACGAAACATCCGATCCATGTCTTCCCCTCCTTTAGATAACCTTATCATAGTTATTATAAACGACAATTTGTATATTGTAAATAAATCTTATTATAATAATCATGTTAAATATAATGCTGTTATTAGTTTAGCCTGTTTTAGTTCATTTATTCAAGTCCAATATCACTGCCATATGGTTTGCGATAATGAATTGTTTATTATCAGGAGTTGCGATCGAAAATAGTAACTCGTAAATATTTTGTTTGCGTGAATAAGTAATTTCTACATCACCATCGGGAAATGTGTATTGAACTGTACCACTCTCCTGGTTCAACAAAGGAAGTTCACTTTTGAATTTAGACCGTCCCATTTGAAAGAGGGTGTCAATTTTTGTTTGTGCCAGTTCATTTTTTGTAATGCGCAATTCATTTTGATAGATAGAAACGTGTGTGCTTAGAAAAAGAAAAAGGAGTGCTGCGGTCAAGAGTACTAAAGGAAGAATAAATCCTTTTTCATTATTTATATACTGTGAATTTTTTTTCATATACTGCACCATCCGTTGTTGAAATTACCGTTTTAATTCCATAGGTAATACTTTCGAAATTCAGACTATTTATACCTCTAATAACAACTTCATGTCCAGTTCCATTTACTTGCCGTCTAATAACATTTTCATATTTTTCGTATGTCACTATTGTACCATCAACAGCACTTAATGCTATTCCTTGATCGTACGTAGTGTAGTTTGTTGAACGGATTAAATCATCACGGAAGAAGTGGAAAAATTGATAGTAGGATAGATCCGTGTAGTTATTTGTGTAACTTAAACTTTTTGTCATATATTCAAGGAACGGTATTGTAATGAAGAGCATTGCAACAGTTAGAAGCATCGAAAGTAATGTGAAGCCTTTTTGGTTAACTAACATACCCATATAAGCACGACTTTTCTTTTTCAAAGTTAACATTTGTCCATTCAACACATCCTTGCAAGAGATCATTTACAGGCCTGAAACGAAAAGTAAGTTGTCTGTTTTTGTATGGACGGGTAAAGGTCTGGGTTAATTCGGAATTATGCCAAATAACTTGTTGTAGTTCGTCATAGAGAGTAGCAACTACCGTAATTCGGTCAGAGAGTTTCTGTTGTTCTTTTTTTATTTGGACTGATATTGGAACTACTGTAACAATCAACATCATTAAAATAGAAAATGCTACTAAAACTTCAATCAATGAAAATCCATTAAATTTTCTCAATATAGCACCTACCTTTCCCTGGAGGAAAAACAATCTTGTAGGAGTTATTAGTTGTAGTTAAATAAATGGTACCCGACTGCCTGATTGTGCCATTCTGATTAAACGAAATTAGCTCCTTAAGTGTTCTCAAATCAAACGACCACCCAGGTGGAATTGCACGGCGCTTTAGGATGGTGTTTGTATGACCTTCTAAAATCGTATAATTATCCGAATAGATTTTTATCCCTATATAGTCTTTTGAGAGGTAGGATATACTCTGCATATACAATACATCGTTTTCAAATGTCGTTAAAAACTGTTCATCTTTTTGATTTTCCAGTAAAGAAACCATTACTGGTGTACTAAGTAACAACAAAGCCGATACTACCCCCAAAACTAAAATCATCTCGAGTAAAGTAAAACCATTTTTAGTCTGCATTATATTTCCTACCTTTTAAGGTGTTGTAACTTTTCCAGTAGAAGAAATAGTTAATACTTTCCCATTTGAACATTTTGTTTGCTTATCTGTAATGTAACCATCTAAGGATAATGTAGATAGGGTATCTGGATACATACCCTTATCAAGGTAATAGGATTCGGCCTGTGTCTGAACAACAGCAACTAACGCGCCACAGCCCTTTTCATAAACGTCTTTACTCTTTTCGTTTAAATTTGGAATGATTAAAATAATGAGTACTGAAATAATCATCAGTACGATTAGCATTTCGATTAAGGTGAACCCCTTTTGATTGTTAAACATATTATATTCCTCCATTAAATTGTTTTGATTAGTTGAAACATAGGCCACATTAGCGTGGTATAAATTAACACAATAAAGCCAGCTAAGATCACAAAAAATACTGGTTGTATATATGTTATAGTTTTTGCTATCTTTCGATTGAGCTCTTCAGTGATGATACCTGCATATACGGTTAAGTCTTTTTCTAGTTCATGCGCATTAGCATTTTTTTGAAATATATATGCGATCTGTTTTTCTAATAAATACACTTGTGAAAGCAAATGATTAATGTGTTTACCTTGATTTAATTCATCTATTAACAAATTAGCGTAATAGGAAATGACTGGAAGTTGTGTCTGATTAGACATAATAGTAAGTATATCCTTAATTGATATACCTGTTTTAAGCAAAGAACTGAAATGTGTTGCAAATAAATAAGAAGTTTCTATTCGCTTATAGTGTCGATAAACGGGCAAATGGCGGTACAGCTTCAACTGATGATGAATACTAATTTTTTCTTTAATGAATTTCCAAATTACAATTAGGATAAAAGTCGTTACCATACTAATCCAAACAAATACTTCAAAGAAGTTAATTGCTGTTAGAGAAAGTGTGATTGTTGAAGAAGTTTCAGAGTTAGTGGTAAAGAGGTCAGCAAAGGAAGGTAAGATAAAGTGTTTGATAAAGTAAAGAAGCAGTGTAAATATAACAAGTAGTACAAGAGGATAACGAATTGTCTGCTGAAACTTAGATGTAAATTCAATTCGCTGTTTAAACATATCGATACATTTTTCTAAACTAGCTTGTATGTCTCCGTTCGCTCGCACGAAGTAAAGATAGGTTGTGATTATCGGGTTAAAATTTGCCTGTTCAAATGCCTCATCAAGCGTGTTACCGTTTTTTAAAGACTGAATTACTGTATTAGTCGGTTTGGTCATTTGTTTATCCCAATTCATAACTTCTAGTGCATGAAGTAAACTGTATCCATTTTTTAAAAGGCGTAATAGACGGGATAGGAATAACAACTGGGTATCTTTCTTGAGCTTGCGGTTTCTAGGTAGAGAGAAATAGTTCTTTTGAAATAAAACCATACATATATGCCTTCCTTCTCAAATTTTCAAAAGGCTGGAACGTAGAGATATTTCTCACGTCTTGTCCCTGTAGTACGCCTTCAAGTGTTTTCCCATCCAATAATTCTAGAATGGCAGCTCTTCGGGAGATGGTTTGATGTACTTGAATAGGCAAGAGTTGTAATGCTGCAACAGCTATTAAGGATTGTTGCAAATCTGTAATTTTTAAACCCATTTGTAGTCCTCCATGAAGATTGATACTACTACCCCTGAAGAACACCGCCACATCAACACCTCGGTTCACGTTGTTTGATACTAAAATCCAATATGTTTGATACAATATGTACTATTATTCACGAAGTTTGAGAAAACGAAAATTTATAGTAAGGCAGGATGGAGTGGGGCGATTTAAGCTATATACGTGCAAGTAGTGTATATTGCTTTAAATATGTAGATAACCTTAGTAGCATTTGTAGGTTTATCATGCCTCGATAAGAGTTGAACATTATCTTTACAGAAAAAGTTGTTATATTCTTTTGTTTTAAAACAAATTGGAAACCATTATGGTAAAATTATATAGATTGATATATTTATAAGGGGTTTTTTAAATGCCAAAGCAGATCACACAATATGACTTATTAATATCCTGTCCTTCCGACGTTGAGGAAGAACTTAATATAATTAAAGAGGTAATTGAAACATTTAATAGATCGGTCGGAGAAGCGAACAATGCTTCAATAAATCCTAAACATTGGTCTATCGACTCCTATCCGGAATCTGGTAGTAAACCACAGGAATTATTAAATAAACAATTTGTTTTACAGTGTGATTTAGCAGTCGCAGTTTTTTGGACAAGATTTGGTACACCAACTGATGATTATGGATCTGGAACCGAGGAGGAAATTGAATCACTAATTAAAGAAGGGAAGCAGGTTTTTCTATATTTTAGTGATTGTCAACTTAATCCATCAACAATTGATAGTAATCAATATAAATTAGTTCAGGATTTTCGAAATAAATACAAGGACAGAGGGATTTATGCTACATATTCCGATGTATCTGAATTCAAAAAGAGTCTTTCAAATCATCTTTATAAATATTTTCTTAAGTTATTTACGGAAGATGAATATTTAACTAAACCAGAAAAAATTGTGAATAGTAAACTAGCAATAAAAGGTGTAGAAAACGGAAAGATTGTTGAACATCCTTTATTAACAAAAAAGCATTTAAAAAATTCGCAAATTGTAAAAAAATTAAGAGAAAATATCAATCAAATCTTTGAAAAAACGAAAAATATTCAAATCGCAGAAAAAGTTATAAATGATGATGAAGACGAGGAAAGGCATCAATTGATCCCTAATAACAACACATTTGCAAACCTCAACAAGGTAGCTTTGGAATGGAAGAATGCGACAAGTAAATTTGGCAGTTTAATTGAAACCTTTGATGTTGAAATCATGGATGATGATAAAAATTTAATAATTGATTATGCAAACCAAAACAATATTTCTTTCGATGAAAATAAGTTATTTAACTTTGGAAATATAACTAAGGTGAAGCAACCGTTTGTTGGTGGTTCTTTCGGGGGTGGTTCTTCATATTCATTACAAGGTACTGATAAAGAAAAAGAAAAATATGGATTACTTATGGAGTTAGCTAATAAGATTGATGAGTTTAATCAATGGATTAAATACTTTGAAAGCATTGACTCAAATAGTTATGTAGAATTAGCTTTAACCAACAATGGGACGAACTTTGATGAAGATATTGATATAAAACTCTTAGTAAAAGAAGGATATATATGCAACGGAGAGCACCTCCCTTTCCCAGGAAATGATATTTTAGAGGAGGCAACTAAAAAGTTCGATTACATTTATCGGTCAAAAAAATCTGTATCCATAATGGAATTCGAAGATTATAATCAACGATCTACTAGTTATACAGTTGATCTTCCATATGGATTATATAACCCAACTTATAAACAAGAAGTTGAGGCTAACAAAGTAGACTTTATTCGAACAGCCCAAACTACTTTTTGTTATGAATATTTTAAAGATGATGGTTATGATGTCATTTGTTATAACTTATCTTATATCAAGCAGAATACAAATGTATATTTCCCTTCACTTTTGGTCTTTGGTTCTACGGTAGATGAAATACATTATGAAATTAGATCAAAACACTCACCGCAAATAATTAAAGGAACATTAAAAATCAATTGATCAATTAACAAATTAACATACTTCTTTAACTATTTATTGTAGAAAAAATAAAGGCAATTATACTATCGTGAAGTGAGGTTTTTTTATGTATTGTTGCATTAATTGCTTTTCTGATCCATACATCATTAAAAAATTTGAATCGATAACCACAGATGTAGGCGACTGTGAATATTGCAGTGGGGAAGAGGTGCTGGTATTAGATATATTATCCTTACAAGATGAATTTCATAAACTAGCTCAATACTATGCTACGACTGAGCCTTATCAGCATTTTCATCCTGAAATCCACGGAGATCCCTCTGACTTTGGCGATTCCCTTATTACGCTTATTAACGAAGACTGGGAAATATTTTCTGATGAAATTGTAGGGACCGGGACAGATGAAAAGCTACTATTTGATATTTTAAATTTTGGTGCAAGAGACCCAATAGATGTATATGAAAAGCATGAATTGTACTCAAGAATGACTTCAGATTTCACTTTTGTCCACCCACTGGAAAACTGGAACGAACATTGGAACGAGTTTAAACAAAATTTAAAACATAAAAATAGGTTTTTCCCAATGAAACAATCAGATCGGTTCATGGAATACATTAAGTTGGTTATAGGTGCAAAATCAATTGATTTAGATAAAGGAAGTGTCATCTACAGGAGTCGTTCTGGCGAGTGGGAAAAGAAAAACATGTTAGCACCACCAGATGAATTAGCATCTTCAGGTAGAACAAATCCTAGGGGTATTAGCTATCTTTACGGTGCATCGGATGTAGAAACAAGTGTGGCTGAAATACGACCATGGAAGGGCGCAGAAATTACCGTTGTGAGTCTACAAGTATCAGAAGAGTGTTCTATAGTGGACTTATCATCAGGTTATTTTTCCCCTTTTAGTTTTGATTCACCAATGTCAGCACTTATTGTAGAAAAGATGCTCACCGGTTTTGCGCAAGAATTAAGTCAACCGGTCGATCCCAATAAATCAGAGCTTGAATATTTGCCTACCCAATATATTACAGAATTAATAAAGTCGCATGGGTATGATGGTATTCTGTTTAAAAGTTCATTGGGTGATGGGAAAAATATTGTTCTATTCGATGAAAGTGTTGTAGAGGTAATAGAAGTCAGTTATAAATCAATTACAGGTATTAGTTATAATATCATGTAGAAATAATCACCCTTGAAATTTAAACAACTAAGCTAGTTCTCATCTATATCCATGGACAATAGTATTATCAAATACAAATAGAAAAATGTTGACAAAAAACTCAACAATTTGTTATAGTCATCTTAGAGAGGGTGAAGAAAATGAGTGAATTCGGTGATTTGTTAAGGTCTCTGCGTAAGGAGAAAAAAATCACTCAACGTAAGTTGGCTGAGCTCATTGGTATCGATTTTACCTATATAAGTAAAATAGAAAATGGATCGATGGAACCGCCTGCGGAAAATAAGATTATTAAAATGGCAGAAGTATTCGAAACTGATAAAGATAAATTGTTGCTTGCGGCTAAGAAGGTCCCAAATGATTTCAAAAGATTAATAACTGAAAACGAAAATGTCCCGTCGTTTTTAAGAAGTGTTCCTAATTTAAGTAAAAAACAATGGGAAGATATACAAAGTATTGTAGATGATAAGGAGTAAGGTAAATGGTTGCGTATATTACACCCGAAAAGATGGAATCAATCACAGTGAAGATTCTAACTGATTATGAAGATGTCAATATTGGTGTTGACAACCCAACATTGCCGATACCAATTGAGGAAATCATTGAATTTCATTTTGATTTATCGATATTATGGGAAAATATCAATTACTTAAATCCAAGCGAAACAGTCATGGCTGCTATTTTTCCTAATAAAAAAGTAATTGTTATGAATGAGAGCCAGCGAGGTTTGTTCGAGGAAAAAATAGGGACAATGAACTTTACTTTTGCACATGAGTTAGGACATTGGGTATTGCATGCTACTGATGATAGTCAATTGTGTTTTGATATGACTGGTAAAAATAAGGTGTTTTATTGTAGAAGCGTGAGTAATAAGCCACCTGAAGAAATCCAGGCAGATATGTTTGCTTCTAGTTTACTAATGCCTAAGACACTCATTATTTCTTCTATAAAAAAATTGAAGAAAAATGGAACAGTTCAATGGACAGACTTATACGAGCTTAAAGATAAATTTGACGTTTCAATAACCGCTTTAACAACAAGACTTCAATACTTAAATTTATTGTACATAGACAAAAATAAGGTAATCCACAATTCGAAAGAAGAGGCTTCGGGTCAAATGGCTCTAGACTTATAGTCTTTTTTTAAGTATAATGTTGAGTTGATTGTCAACTCAACATTAACTGAAGGGAGGTGAGACACATGGCGACAAACGGAAAACCGGGAAATGGACGAAACGGTGCGGTAACGAGCAGAAGTCAGTTCAAATCCCCTAATGGTAATTGGGTAAAAAGAGATTCAAGTACAGGGAGATTTATGGATCAAAAAACAAGTGACCCAAATGGATTTAAGGGGGTTAGGAAGGAGAAGTAATTGTTTTATGCTACGAAAAAAATTATTTGGATCCATAATTGGATTTACACTAGTTGCATCTATTTTACATTCAATGGGAATAAAAATAACACCACTCTTATTTCAGGTTATAGACTTGGTAAAATAAGATGTCGAAACATAGCAGAAAAGTCAAAAAAAGGATTGACTTTCTTTGACCATTGGAATACTATAAAAGTGGGTATATAGCCTAAATAGAAAAATAAGCTATTCCCCTGCTGACATGTTTTGCTACAACAAAACATACTTAGTTGGAACAAGGTTCCCATTAAAGGTCACAGAAGTGTAACGATTTAATGATACAGTGATATTAATATATAATAAATCGTTACAATATGCAAGGAATGTAACAAAATTGTAATATACCATTTTTTGTGTGTGGCTAATTTTTGGTGATCCTTATTGGAATACAACCTGATAAGGAGAAACGTGGTTAGGGATACTCTATTAAACTATATACCTCTAAATAAAATTAATTTACGGAGGTATTGAGGAATGGCAAATTTAATTTCGCAAGATATGACAGTATTGGTAAGTTCCACATCACGTTACAACGGGAATCAATTCGATGAGGTATACGTTAAAACAACAATCGTTGCTGATGGACAAGTTCCTGATGAGTATTACGTACCGAATGGCGAATCACTCCCGCCAGCTGCAATGGCTTTGATAAGGTCACAGGATCTAGAATATCGACCATACCGAAAAGACGTGTTGATTCAAGGCACAGAAAATATTCAGGAAAGTGCTAAAACTGGTGATCCAGTAGATACGGTTGCCGATTCAGCAAAGTTAATGTTGTTGTCTGCTCTGAGAAAGGTGTCACTAACTCAAGTAGCGAAAGTCGGTAACAAGTTTGTCTATGACTTATCTTACGCGTACAAGATCTATCCAGAGCACAATACGGGTAAATATGAATTTGCAGTTCGTTTACCATTCGATGGGATAAAGATGGTTAATGGTCAGCTAAAACTAACCGTAGTTACTCCAGACCAAGCAATAGTTAATCCTGATGAAACAGTTGGAATAGATGACCAGGGTAAAGAAATTCAGGAAACAATCACTAAGTTGTCAAAAAGTGGAAAATCAGTTACTGAATTTTCATATAGAAGGGATCCAGACTTTGTTGTTTCTTATTCCTACCCAAAAGGTAGCGAACTGAAATAATAGCTGAAAAACCAGGTGTACTTTAATAAGTACACCTGGTTTTTTGATGAATTTCGCCACTGGGTACTTTTCTTGAAAATTGAAAACCTATTTCCTGAAAAATACTGAGGAACTAGCCTGTATAACATGGTTCTTAGTTGAATCCACTCTAATGAAAACATCCTTTGTTAATAGCGTTTTGTTTGAAAAATCCTGTACAATAAGGTCTGAAGGGCGTGTTTCCTAATGAAATTCGAAAATCCACCACATGGTGGAAAATACAAACTGGTTGCAACAAAAAAGTACAAAAATGATATTGGTCTTGTCGTATTATGCCAAACGGATTACGGTTTTGAACGAAGGGAATACAGCTGGTGTAACGTGCCTAGATTACGTAATGAAGGATTAAAAAGTTATTTATTGTCACTTGGAAAAGGTATCGAAAAGGGTGTATATGATAGTGAACTATTAGACAAGGAACTAAATGGATAGTAAAGCCTCTCTCCCGAGGCTTTACTGTAAACTTTCCTGTTAATCGTTATTTTCGTTAGAATCTTCTTCTAATACTTTCCGGAATATCTCTTCTTGAAACTCATTTTCCCAGTCTGAATGGTAATCTATTACCCGTTCTGACATTGCACCGTTAGCAAAATATTCTTTATCATAATCTAACATCTCTTCCCATTCATCGAACCCAACTAAATGTCCTGGTAATCTTTTTTTCATTATAAAACCCCTCCTTACCCCTATAATCGAATGGAAAGGTAAAAAGGTGGCATATTATTTAAAATTATTTTTCAAAAGAAAAAAGCCCCTAACAGGACTCAAATCCACCCTCGTTCTTTATGTTCAAAGTTACTTGCTCTATCTCCATATAAATACCTCTTCATTGTTTCTCCGGTCATTTCCTTTAATTCCGCAGAAGTAAAAACAACGATCCTAGGTTCGTTGTTTTTCTTGCAAGTGTATTTGAAAACATCTTTTTCATTACCTAAATATTTCACATCAATATGATAGACCGTAATTAGTTGGTGTTTTACATGAATTAAATCCCGCTGCAGTTGTGTAATTACTGCATCTAGTTTATCAAAATAAACATTATTTACCTTAGAGACCTTAAATGCCTCTTGATCTCCCCGAAATACTTTTATCGCTAATGGCAACACAATAAAGTCTTTTATAAGTTTCTCCATCATGCGCCAACCCTACTACGAAGTTTACCTACTGAAAGTATGTTATCCAGTTTAAATGCACGTATTACCTGTTGCGATAGTTGATTATTTTTATTTATATAAATCATTAAGACTTTTTCTTTTCGCTTAATTGATCGTTTAAGGATACCTTTCATGTAACCACCTCTTATAGGGAACGTTCGTTCCTATCATAACACGATAAATGATTACTTATCAAAGTAATATTATGGGTAATCTCCTCAAATTGCGTTTCATGAAAACGGACTACCAATTTGAATGGGATGCAATACATTATTTTGGGCTTGGATTTCCAGGTTCTTTTTTTAATTCATTATTTAAGAGAAATAATGTATAATGTCATTCCGTTCTATATTTAACTAAAGAGCAGTTGTGAAATAAACAACATCACTATTTGAGTTTATGGTGGGGAATTTTGTCTGATTTTACCTTGGATTTCCGAAAATAAGATAACAGCTTAATAAATGAAGGGATTTGTATTAATCAAAAAAGCATCTATTTGATAACATTCCTACTTACCTTTAGAAAACTTTATATCCTGTACCAAAAATGAATCGTCTTGATTTCTATATAAAAAGTCAACGTCCTTCCCTAGGATAGTATCAGCAAAGTTTCCTTTTGAAAATGCGGTTACCTTTTTATTTCCTATATTAAATGATAAGTGCTGCTTAGCTTGACCGAAAGCTTTAACCTTTCTTGGCGTAGCCCTTCCTGAATAGAATATAGGTTTTTCAAATCCCATTCCAAAAGGCTCTAAAGCATTAATATCACTAGCCATATCACGGCTAAAATAGTGGAGGGGGAGTTGACAAAGAAACGTCATAATTGGTTCTATCACGGCTTCGTGAGAAGCTGAACGCTGTACTTCTAACTTGAATGCTTCGATATCATCATGTTTTAAAGAAAAACCAGCTGCTGCTTTATGTCCACCAAATTTTGAAAAAAAGCTTTCACATCGATTAAGCGTATTAATTATGGAAAAATTAGTCCCATTAACTCCGCGGCACGATCCTGTACCGCAGTCTGATATTACAATGGATGGCTTTTTATATTTTTCTGAAATCCGTGAAGCTATAATTCCGATGATTCCTTTAAAATAATCTCCTTTAATCACAATGACATTCTGCTTATATAGTTTATGGTGAATAATTTCTTTTTCTGCATGGAGATACTGAGTCATCGTCATTGATTGGCGCTTTCTATTAATATTTATTAACTCTTTTAATTCATCTTCGGTAGTATCCGCATTGGCTAAAAGGTGGACAGCACGATTTGGATTGTCCACTCGACCAACTGCATTCAGTATCGGTCCTACCTGAAAAGCAATTGTCGAGCTATTAATGGACTTTACATTTAAAACCTTAAATAACTTTTTAAAAATGTCTTGGGGACATATATTCATGCGCTTAAGACCAGCGTGACAGATTGCCCTGTTTTCACCTTGAAGTGAAACCAAATCGGCAATTGTACCAATTGTTGCAAGATCAATATATGGTCCGGCATGTTGGTCCCATTTCCGTTTCGATACACTAAATAATGCTTGGACTAATTTCATCGCTACACCCGCCCCACATAAATCGGAAAAAGGGTATGTGTTGTCTGGACGTTTTGGATTTATAAAAGCTAGGCATTGAGGAAAGGCATCTAACATATCGTGATGATCTGTTACGATGACATCAATACCTTTTTCTTTTGCGACTTTTATTGCATCATGCGCTGATGTGCCATTATCAACCGTGATGATTAACCCCGTGTTTTGGTCAGCAATTTCCTCAACGGCTTTTGGTGTAATGCCATATCCCTCTTCTCTTAGCGGCAGACGAAAGGACACATTTGCTTTAAATTCATTTAGTGCCTTATAAAGGATGGTGGTTGCCGTAATTCCATCACAATCATAATCACCAAATATAAGAACTTTTTCTTTTTGTTTTATTGCTTTGATTATCCGATGAACCGCTTTGTTCATATCATTTAATAAAAAAGGGTTGTGAAAGTCGTCTAGAGTAGGGAATAATAAATTGTATACTTTTTCTTGATTGTCAAATCCCTGTATAAACAGCCAATACATTAATTTTGGGTCCATATCAATTATTTTTGCAAGGTAGCACATCCATTGCTTTTCTGGATGGTCTTCCAATGCTGGATTCACCGGCATCCATATTGTTTTGTTCATTAATTAAATCATCTCCATTAATTATTGCCAGTCAATTGAACAAGTGTTTTTGCTTATGAAAAACCTTCATTCCACAATATATTGCCTAGCTAGAATAACGATATAGGTATGAACAGCAGAACACTTATAAAGTAAGGCTCAGATCTATTATTCATCATCACAATAAAACCAAACATATCTTTCTCCAATATACTTCTTTAAGTTTAATAAGAAGGTATCATCTGCTATGTCGTTTTGGTCGTAATAATCGAGATAGAAGTGTTTCAAATCATCAATTAATACTTTCCTTTGTAGTTTAAAGAAAGATTTAGGAACAGGAAAAGCGTCTTGATAATCAACATTTTCTTTTATTATATAGAAGTACAGTTCAAATTGCTGGTCTAGATCTAAATTACAGAGATTTTCTTTATAGAAAATTACTCCTTGTTTTTTCCATTTAATCAGATTCCATTTAAGTTGTAGTACATTGTTACTATCACCACTCTGTAGAAGTTGTTCCAATGTAATTGATTTCATTTGTCAAACTCCCTTTATTACAGTTGTGCGCTTTAGTTTACCCCAATAAATGGAATTTATACCAAATTTTATATGTGGGGAATGTTCTGTTTAGTTTCAGATAGCATCGAATATTATATATACGATGCGGTAAACTTCCTGAATATCTTTAAAAAGCAAAACTAAATAAGACGTAGCTCCTTGGTTTTTTTAAAACAGGAGAGTGCTGTATTATGCAAAGATAGTATTGGTGAATGGTTTAAATTATTACGATTTAAGCAACTAAAGGAGCTTGATTTCTCAAGACTTCTTTTTTGAATATTTATCTATTTTAAACTTTATTAATTTTATAAATTCTACTATATTCACTCAATAAACCATTTATTAAGAGTGAGATGTTATAATTATGACAGAAGTAATGATGATGCCATTTAAGTTTTAAAACGTTATCCTGGTTTTCACTTTAAATTATTTTGGTGCCTTTTTTATGGTTGTTAACATCATTGCATTTTTGGTTTGATACAATTTGAATTATGAATATATAATAATTATAAATAATTTTATAGGTGGTGTTGATATGGAAATTTTAAAAAACAATGAATATGTTAATTTTATATGGAAAAACGCAAAAATATTACGAGGTCCATATGCAAAAGAGGAATATCGCGATGTTATTCTACCGTTGAGTGTATTGCGTCGATTTGATAGTTTGTTAGAACCAACAAAAAAAGATGTATTAGAAAAAGCAAAATCAGTGAAACATGATGCTATTTTAAACAAAATAACAGGCTATGACTTTAATAACACAAGTCCTTTTGACTTTCAGACGTTATTAAAAGACCCTGATAATATCGCAGACAATTTACGTAATTACATACAAGGTTTTTCTTCTAATGTTCGTCTTATATTTGAACGATTTGATTTTGAAGGCGAAATCAAAACATTGGATGAGCATAATTTGCTGTATAGTGTCATCCAGTTGTTTGCAAGTATGGATTTGAGTGTTTCAACAGTGTCTAACATGCAAATGGGATATATTTTCGAAGAATTAATCCGTCGTTTTTCTGAGAACGCCGAAGCTGGGGATCACTATACACCACGCGAAGTTATCAAACTAATGGTGAACCTTATTTTAAACGAAGATCAATCAGAGTTAATGCAAGAAGGTAAAATCACGCAAGTAGGGGATTTTGCTTGTGGTACGGGAGGTATGTTGTCAGAAGCAACGCAGTTTATTAACGAGTTAAATCCGAATTCTCAAGTCGAGGTGTTTGGTCAAGAACTCAATCCAAAATCGTATGCGATAGCCTGTGCTGATTTGCTCATTAAAGGGCAAGACGCTGGACATATTGCCTTCGGTAACTCCTTAACCAATACGGATGGTCATAAAGACTTACAGGTGCGTTATGCCTTGATGAATCCTCCGTTTGGTGTGGACTGGAAACATTTTCGTGATGATATTCAGGAAGAGCATGATGAAAAGGGAAAAGAAGGACGCTTCGGCGCTGGTCTTCCGCGTACGTCAGATGGTTCTTTATTGTTTTTGCAACATATGGTTTCGAAAATGAAACGCGATGAAAAGGGAAGTCGTATGGCGATCATTTTCAACGGCTCTCCTCTATTCACAGGTGATGCAGGTAGTGCAGAAAGCGAAATTCGTCGTTGGATTATGGAAGAGGATTTATTAGAAGGTATTGTTGCACTTCCGAATCAACTTTTCTATAACACAGGTATTTCAACGTATATTTGGATTTTGTCCAATCGCAAAAATGATGATTTGGCAAAAGGTGCGATTCGTAAAGGGAAAGTACAATTGGTTGATGCAACCGATTTTTACGAAAAAATGCGAAAGAGTCTTGGTAATAAACGTAACGAAATTACGGCGTCTCAAATTGATGAACTCACACGAATTTACGGTGATTTCAAAGAAAATGAATACAGTAAAATTTTTGATAATGAAGAATTTGGCTTTCGCAAAATCACAGTTGAACAGCCTTTACAGTTGAATTTTATGATATCTGCAGATCGAATAGATGGCTTGTATACTGAGTCAACTTTTGCGAAATTGTACGATGAAGAAACATACATGGAATTAAGCCTTAAAAAGAATCAAAAGCCAACTGATGTAAAAAAAATAGAGAAATATGACGCTGGTAAAGAATTACAAGAAGCAATAGTTACCATACTTAATCAAAATATTTCTGATAAAGTGTACAAAAATCGTGAAGAGTTCATGAAGGTCTTGAAACCGCTGTTCAAAAGTCTCCCTGAAGTAAATGCGGGACTATGGAAAGCGATTTATATGGGCTTATCAGAACGTGATGAAACTGCAGATGTTTGTAAAAAAAGCAAAGGTCAAATAGAATCAGATCCGACACTTCGTGATACAGAAATTGTACCTTTAAAGGAAAACAAAGTTGAATATTTTGAGCGTGAAGTATTACCGCATGTTCATAATGCGTGGATTGATAATAGTAAAGAAAAAATTGGTTATAACATTCCTATAACACGTTATTTTTATAAAAATGTGAAACGTGAAAGCTCCCGAATTCTAAAACAAAGGGTAGTTGAACTTGAAGAAAGTGTTAATGATTTGTTAAAGAAGGTGCTAATATAATGAGTTACAATCTATACGATCAGTATAGAAATACTGATATTGAATGGTTGGGAAAAATACCCCAACATTGGGAAATATCAAAAGTGAAGTATATTGGTAATTATATTAATGGATACGCTTTTAAACCATCGGATTGGGTGGGAGAGGGTAGAAAAATAATTAGAATTCAAAATTTGACTAATAAAAATGCAGTTTTTAATTACTACAACGGGAAAATAGATGATAAGTACATAGTTAGAAGCGGGGATATATTATTATCGTGGTCAGCTAGTTTAGGTGTATTTTTGTGGGATGACGAAGAAGCTTTGTTAAACCAACATATTTTCAAAGTATTACCGAACCCAAAGTTAGTTACAAAGGACTTTTACTTGTGGTTATCTAAATGTTTTATACATGAAATGCAGAAAGATACCCATGGATCTACAATGACGCATTTGACTAAAGACAAGTTTGGATCATTTGTAGTACCGCTTCCAAGTTTCGAGGAACAAGAAAAGATATCCTCATTTTTAGATGAGAAATATTCTGAAATCCAGCAGGTTATCGATTCTAAAGAAAAGCAAATTAAAACTCTTGTTCAATATTGTCAATCTCTTATTACGGAAACTGTAACAAAGGGACTTGATCCTGGTGCAGTAATGGGAGACAGTGGTATAGAATGGATTGGTAAGGTTCCAACTCATTGGAATATAAAAAGATTGGGTTTTTTAGGATATTTACAAAATGGAATTAGCAAATCTTCAAACGACTTTGGCTTTGGTTTTCCTTTTCTGAGTTACGGAGATGTGTACAAAAGTATGGAACTGCCTAAGGAAGTCTCTGGTTTAGTAAACTCTTCTCGGTCTGATAGGAATATCTATTCTGTTAAGAAAGGTGACGTATTTTTCACAAGAACATCTGAAACAATTGACGAAATCGGAATAACATCTACCTGCTTAGAAACGATTGATTTAGCTACTTTTGCAGGCTTTCTAATTAGATTTAGACCAACCAAAAATGGCTTAATACCAGACTACTCAAAGTATTACTTTAGAAGTCAAATGCACAGAAAGTATTTTGCTAAAGAAATGAATTTAGTCACAAGAGCTTCTTTAAATCAGGATTTATTGAAGAAACTTCCTGTATTGATACCTCCGGAAGATGAACAAATACAAATATCCACATTCTTAGACGATAAATGTTCAAATATTAATAACCTAATTCTTAGAAATAAACAACTAATTAAAGAACTTAAGTCTTATATGGAATCGCTCATATACGAAGCGGTAACAGGGAGAATTGACGTACGAAATTACACTGAAAGCGACCTGGAGGTGGAAAAATGATTTTAACCCCTAATGTTTTGAAGGAACGTGCGTTTCAAACAGTGGTCAAGGAATACTTGACTGCTGAAAACGGCTATATCGAAGGAACGAATAAAGATTATAACCGCCAGTATGCAGTAGATGAAACGCAATTATTTTTATTTCTGGAAGACACCCAAGAAAAAGCCTTAAATAAATTAAAAGAAATTTATAAAGGGCAATACAAGCAAAAGATATTATTTCGATTGGATAATGAGCTAAAGAGCCGTGGGATGGTCGATGTACTGCGGAACGGAATGAAGGATTATGGTGTGACTCTTCATTTGGCTTATTTTCAACCACCTACGACTCTAAACAAAGATCTAATAGCACTCTATAATAAAAACCGTCTCTCGGTTACGGAAGAGCTCACACATAAAGAAGGAGAACGGATCGATCTTGTTTTATTTTTGAATGGATTACCTGTGTTAGCATTTGAACTTAAGAATGAATTTACGGGTCAAGACATACGGGACGGGGAACATCAATGGAAACACGACAGAAGCGGTAAAGACAAGTTGTTCCGTTTTAAACAACGTGTGATCGCCTGTTTTGCTATGGATACAAACGAAGCTTCGATGACCACAAAATTGAATGGTACGAAATCTTTTTTCTTACCATTTAACAAAGGGGACAATGGTGGGAAAGGCAATCCATCTGTCGAAGGAAAATTGAAAACCCATTATGTATGGGAAGATGTATTAACACGAGATAATGTATTAGAGATCTTGGATAAGTTTGTCTATTTGCAAGTAGAAGAAGAGGAAGATGATGAAGGAAAAATCAAACAGAAGGAAATATTAATATTCCCTCGTTATCATCAACATGATGCGGTTAGAAAGGTTTTAACGCATGCCAAGGATTTTGGTTCAGGGCAGTCCTATCTGATTCAACACAGTGCTGGCAGCGGAAAGACGAACTCCATTTCATGGTTGTCACATCGTTTAGCGACATTGCACGATGAAAATAACAATTCGATCTTTGAGGGTGTCATTGTTGTAACGGACAGAAAAGTGCTGGACAAGCAACTACAAAAAGCTATTTATCAATTAGAGCGTAAGGCAGGAATGGTTGCAAAAATTGAAGAAGATTCAAATCAGCTAGCGGAATCATTAAATAAAGGCACAAAGATTATCATCACAACCATTCAAAAATTCCCTTACGTATTAGATAAACTTGGAGCATTAAAACATAAGAATTATGGAATTATCATTGATGAAGCACACTCATCCACTAGCGGCAAGAACATGGCAGCACTTACAACAAGCTTGACGCTGGAAGAAGCACAACAACAAGACCAGGAAGCAGAAGAAAATGAAACAGATGCGGAAGAAAAAATCCTAGATGAACTTTCACGTGTGGGCAAACAACCAAACATTAGCTTTTTCGCGTTTACAGCGACTCCTAAAGGTAGCACATTAAAAATGTTTGGCACAGAAGATGATGAAGGCAAACCGCACCCGTTTCATCTCTATAGCATGAAACAAGCCATACAAGAACGTTTTATCTTAGATGTGTTGAAAAATTACTTGACGTATAAAATGTATTATAAAGTAGCTAAAAAGATTGAAGAAGATCCAGAATTTGAAAGTGCCAAAGCAACCAAAGCCATTGCTCGCTTTGTCAGCTTGCATCCGCATAACATTGATCAGAAAACAGAAATCATTGTGGAGCATTACCGAAGAATTACTAAAAAACAATTAAACGGTCAGGCAAAAGCGATGGTTGTTACAGCTTCCCGCCTGCATGCGGTCCGCTATAAATTAGCATTTGACGCTTATATCAAGAAAAAAGGCTACAAGGACTTGAAAGCGCTCGTTGCTTTTTCGGGGGAAGTAAAAAATAAAGGTAATGAATATACGGAACCTGGCATGAATGGGTTCTCAGAAAAACAATTAACCAAAAAGTTTGATAGCGATGATTACCAAGTGTTACTTGTAGCAGAAAAGTATCAAACTGGCTTTGACCAACCGAAACTACATACGATGTTTGTAGACAAAAAATTAACAGGGTTAAAAGCAGTTCAGACATTATCGCGCCTAAATCGCACGTATGCAGGTAAAGAAAACACTTTTATATTGGATTTTGTAAATGATCCAGAAGACATACGAAAGTCATTTGAGCCCTATTATGAGGAAGCAGTTCTAGAAGGAGATATCGATCCAAACGAATTGTATAGTGTCCAACAGGAAATAAAGGATTATATGATTTTGCGTGATGAAGAAGTGGATAAATTTGTAGACATTATTTATAAAGAAAAACAAACCAAACGGGATACAGAGTTATCCAATAACTATATTGATTCAGCAAAGAAGCGCTATGATGAATTAACAGAAGAAGAACAACGTGACTTTGTTAGTAAAGCACGAAAATTCAATAGCATCTATATGCTTGTATTACAAATTACGCCGTTCGAAGACATCGAGCTGCATAAATTATTTGTCTACCTGCGTTACTTCCTGAAAAAGGTGGCTCTGAAAAAAGGCACTAAAGTGGATTTAGAGGACAAAGTGGTGCTTGAATATTATTCACTTAAAAAGAAAAACGATGAGAATATTTCACTAGGTGAAGACGATGAGGACTACACGGTTTCTGTTAAGGTTGCAGGTGGTCGGGCAAATGAAGATCCACCAAAAGATCCGTTAACAGCTATTTTGGATCGGCTTAATACGAAAAATGGAACCGATTTTGGCAAACATGAAAAGTTAAATATGCAGCAAATCGTTGATATAGCAACAAAAGATGATTCGCTTCGTACACAGGCAGAAAATAATCCTTTTGATGATTTTATCTTAGGGTTTCAACGGAAATTTGAGGGTTATGTTGTGGATGGATATGATAAGAACCAGGATTTCTACGGTAAAATCTTAGGAGATGAAATATTCCGTAAACAACTTGAACAAGCAGTCGGTGAATATGTGTATGACGTATTAAAACAAGGCAATTCCTAGTGAAGGGATGCCTTGTTTTCTAATAGGAATTAACTATTTTCCGATTTAAGAACTTGAAATCAAGGGATCGTCGTTTACGGCGACCTTATTTTTACATTTGAAGAACCATTGGAATTTTATGTTAAAATAAACATGTGGACAAATGTACTTAAATTAACAAAGCACGATTGTTCATTAAAAAGATGGAAAGGTGTAATTCTTAATGGAAGTCGCTAAAACTCATTTAATTCAAATACAATGGGAAGGGTCCTTTAAATTAATAGACCTCCCTACTTTAAAGAACGAAGAAACAGATTATGGAATCTATCAGATTTATGGAAAGCACCCAATTTACGGTAGTGACGTATTGCTGTACATCGGTAAAGCAGATTGCCAAACACTCGGCAAAAGAATTTCTCAAGAGAATTGGATAGACACCAACGATTCCAATAATACAAAAATATACATTGGTAAATTACACGGTCCAACCATCCCATCAGAAGAAATATGGTCGAAGGAAATTGATTTAGCTGAACGATTATTAATTTATGTTCACAAGCCTGCTTATAATTCAAAAAGTATATCCTCTCTTCCAGATACCGAACTCCAGAGTGTACATATATTGAATTGGGGTCACCATAGAGACCTTCTCCCAGAGCTTTCTGGATTAAGATGGACTAGTAAGTTATATCCTTTAGAATATGAGACGTATAGATGGGAATGAACCATTTTCTGTAATAAAATATGTGATTGTGAAAATTTTCCACTTAAACTAGGGTGCTTTACTTCAATAAAGAAGGGATTTCTTATTCAACTATTGTAGCAGGGTTGTTTAAATTATAAGAAGGTAAACAAAGAAAATACTTCCCTATTGCTGACGTCAGTTAAAGAAGGCATTAGTAACAACGAAACTGACTTCCATATAATTGGAAGTCAGTTTATTCATAGTACAAATCAACATTAAACTTTAACAGAGCCTTATTTTTAAGTCGATAAAGAAGCCTCTCCCACGAGGCTTTGTACAAACCTTTCTGTTAATCCTTATCTGCTTCTGGATCTTCCTCTAACATTTTCTGGCATATCTCTTCTTGAAACTCACTTTCCCAGTCTGAATGGTAATCTATTACCCGTTCAGACATCCCGCCATTAGCAAAATATTCTTTATCGTAATCCAACATCTCCTGCAATTCATCGAACCCAACTAAATGCCCTGGTAATCTTTTTTTCATTATAAAATCCCTCCTTACTCCTATAATCGAATCAAAAGGTAAAAAGGTGGCATATATTTAAAAAAAGTTTTCAAAAAAAAACTATAATCAGGACTCAATTCCACGCTTGTTCTTTACGTTCGAAATGACTTGCTTTATCTCCATAAAAATACTGTGTCTATGGCAACATTTCACTATCATTGATAAAATGAGCTTATCTTATCGTATGTTATACGAAATTGAAAATAGCTTAAGGAAATTTATTAGTAAAACTAACTATTTATACTATGGTCTGTCCTGGATAAACTTTGTAAGACCGCCAATTAACTTACATACCTCAAGCTATTTTGATCTAGTAAACCACCTTATCAATAACCCTGTATTTAATTCAAGATTTAATAAGCCTGGTATAAGTCAGTTAATCAAGCTAATACAAGCTAGAAACCAAGTGTGTCATCTGCGAACCCTTACCGAAGAAGAATTGATACTCTTAAAAAACTGTCACTTTTTTGTCCTAAAGCTTGAATGAGCAAGAAGGTTGTTTTTAATCCTTAAATGATAAATGTAATATTTATTGCTAAATATGGTGCAATTTATTATACGAATTTAGTTACATTTACTGCACACATAATATAGGCTTCTTGTTCCTCAGGGTGCTTTAGTTGAACAAGATAATAGGGAATTAAATAAATACAGCACAGTCCAGTTTTGAACTGTACTGTACTATTTTTAATAATTGTATTTTATAGTTCAAATTTTAGGTTTTGTGATAAGAAGCCGGAATCCCTCAATTTTTTGACATCACTATTTAGGGTTTTTTCTTTTGGCTATTTCATTCATAATAATGGCTCTATTTCTATCCTTAATTTCATCTTTTTCATTCAGGAAATTTTCAAGTCTTAGAAAAATTTCTCTTTGTTTTTTTGTTTCTAATTTTTGCTTTTCGATTGATTCATGCAAGTTTGAAAGATCTTTTCTAAATACAACGAACAAGGCTAATCCAACTTTCAAAGCCGATAAAAACATATATAGAAATAAAATAATTAAAAACAAATTCAATAACTGCTTTGGGTAGGAGACAAGTTGTTCAGCTAACCATGGATAAAAAATTGTATAAAATAAATAGGAAAAGGCAAACAAAAAAGCATTTTTAATAAAAGTAATCAACTTAAAGAAATTCTTTTTAGGAATCGTTCCTAAAGTTGATTCCGCTTTTATTGTCCCCAATATAGAGAAAACCGTAAAGTATATTCCTAAGAAAACAGTAGCCACTGTGACTAAAATACTTTCTCTGGGTGCCAAAATACGTTCTGCCAAAAATGTAGTAATATTTTCACCACTACCTATATTAAAATGATTTAACCAATAAAATATGTTTGATCCAATAAAAACCACTAATACAACAATATTATTAAAATACTTCTCATAAAATAAATATAGTTTATCAAGCGTTTTTATTTTGTCCATTACAATTGCGCCCTTTCATCTTAGGCACCTGCTTCAGCTTCTTCTGGAAGGGTGTGGGGTGTTATTTCAGGAAGTTCTGCATATTCCACTTCATCTTCGAATTGCTGATAAGCGGTGTTGCCAGGTCTATTATCAATATTAAATTTAGATTCCATTTGATCGAGAATGTACTCATATCCTGTAGCTGCATCTCCTTCCAAGATTACGCTTTTTAAGATATTTTGATTCTTTAAATCAACTTTTTCCCGTCTTCCGGTATTAGGAGAATGGTAATCTACCCTTACAGAAGCAAAAATCTCATCTTCAATATTTAAATGGGTTAAAAGTCTGACCAACTGTTGCGCTTCAATTACGTCGATTCTTTTTCTTCCATTACCAAATTTAATTGTAGCAACATTCGCACCAAATTCTTGATGGCTTTCTCTGGTTTTATCTATAAAGCTACCAAAAAAACTATCTGTTTCAAAGGTATTGTCAACATCCCTAGTACAGTCAATCGAAAGTTCGATACTGTAAATTTTACTGGATTGTCTGATATCTGTTAGTCCTACACGTGTTTCGATTGGCTCTAGCAAAATATCCCAAAAGTTTTGAGGTTGTTTTGGTAAAAATGAGGAAAGATATTCAACAATTTCATTCGGGCGGCTTCCAATATGATTATACTCAATTGCTATTTGTTTAAACTGACCAATAAAAAAGCAATTTGTAAACTCAATCACATCATCCTCAATTGGTCTTGCCATGTTAGTCCCAATCCTACCAGTGTATGGCTTGTATGTTTCTCTGTACTTTGCTAATGCAATCGACCGGTTTAAAGAATTTAATGGATGTTCCGTATCAATAAGTTTTAGGTGTAGCAAGGATAATTTTTTCTGGTTCCAAAACTTTCCCATATCATCCATTGGGTAAATCACATCAATTAACGATTGAACTGGGACAGAGGTTTTAATACCATTTCTTGTTAGATAAATATTGTAATAGAGAATCGTTCTTGACAAAAAATCACCTACTATATTTTATTAATTTTATATTTATTTTTAACAATATAATACTTTATTATATCAAAAGATTTGGAGTTTTTGTTTGGAATTGTAAATATTATGTTAATAATTAAGGAAATTAGAGGAAATATACTAATTTTTCTTGAATATTGAAGCATGTCAGGTAGGAGTGTAGGATTTGTTGTATACGAATGACTTAAATGTGATAATTCCAGATGGATTGTTAGAGGGAACTATGGTAAACGAACGTAAAGACAAAATAAATAATAACTTTGCAAAAATGCGCTTTGTTTTACACCGTTACAATGTGTTAATTGCCGTTGGCTGGGATCCCGACCGTCAATACATTTACTGGATTATCTTTTCGATTATCTGCTTCATGCTTACTGCTCTGCTAACACTGGATATTAAATATACCATGAACAAGGTATTGTGATTGTTAGCATCTGCTACAAATTCGATTCATTATGAACATAGAGAAAAGAATGATTGTTATCTTGTTGGATTATCTCCAAATTTAATAGCCATAATTTCTAAGGAAATTTCCTATGATAGTTGCAGCACTTGCTTTTTCAGTTAATGAAATCTCATATTCAGATAAATAGAAACCCAATCAAACATATTAAAGATTTCATGGTATTTTTTTCTGACAAAACACTACTCATAAAAAAGCTGAGTGCAGTTACATTAGCGAACTAATAATTGGCTTCATAGTAATAATTGAAAAAATTTATATTACATACTTTTATATGATGTAGTAAATACTATTATGGGTGAACTATAATGTCATATAAAATAACGTATCGACAACAGGCAAAATTTGACGAATTAAAGGCATTTCATTTTGAAGAATGTCCCTCTATTGAATGGGAAAAGGAAGCAGTTGAACCTTTTTCAAAGAATGAGCTTGGACCAAATGAGAAAGTTTGGGTTGAAAAAGAATTGAATTATAATCCGTCTTTTATCCCAAGAAAAATAGGTTTAAGTAAAATTGTTACAACATACTTACGATTTAATAAAAAGAGAGGGAGTAAAGTGGATTGTTCACTTTATAGGAATTGGGAACAACAGTATCCTTTAGTTAAAAGTATGTTAGAAGGTGATCAAGAATCATGGAGAGAGGTTGTGAAAACACATGCCACTTTTCATAAGCGACCCCAAATTGCAGAAGCATACAGTTTGCATGTTCACAACGCAAATATAATCGAATGTGATGTCTATCTACACACCCTTGAAAAAATGATCCCTAGTCGTATTGAGAAAGTAACCAAACGGGGAAACGTACGCTATCATGATATGCCTAAGACAAAACGATACGAGCTGTATGAGTCTTATGTTTATAGTTGCTTAAATAAGATCACGAATGATCTATTTGCAGTGTTACCATGCCACAGTATTTTTATAAATGGCGTAACAGGTACGTATGAAAATCATCTTCCAATACTTTCATCTCTTATAGAACGTAAGCGGCATCAACAGAAAAGGTGCCCTAAGCGTACGATAGAGCGTCACCGCCATATGGTAACTTTTAAAAAGAGAAGTGGATTTTATCCATTAAATCGGGTCTATTCACCACAAGTCCTTTTTAGTAAGGAGTTATAAAATGGAATTATTATACTTGATCAGTATTGCGATTATTGTGTTATTTATTTATAAAGTTTATAGGCAATTAGCTGCTAGTAGCGGTGAACAAAATACTGTACAAGAATGGCATCAATTAAAGCCGATAAGCCAGCGATTTGATTCAAAAGGGCTCGATAGTGGATATGTTTATTTTGTTAGGGAGTCAGGTAATCATCGAATTAAAATTGGAAAGGCAAAAAATCCGGAACAACGTATACAAAATGATTTTGGTACAATGATGCCATATGAATTTATTATCATACATTTAATTAGAAGCGAGAACTATCATAAAACAGAAAACCTTTTCCACCGATATTTTGGCGATAAACGTTTCAAGGGAGAATGGTTTGATTTGACTTCAAAGGATTTGGCGTGGGTTCAAAAGGAAAAGTTCCCTAGAGAGATAGAGGATTCTATCCAGGGTTATTGATATTAGGAAACAGGACGTATAGTAAAAACTCATAGGATATAAGTAAACGAAGAGGTTACAGTACCTCTTCGTCTTTTTACGAGATATTAACTTTGGTTGTTGGGAGTGTTAATGTATGTAACCATGACATCTTTAACATCCTGAACTGGTTTCTTTTTTTCTAAGTATGAGTACGAAATTTCATCTATAGAAAAAACATGGGCTTCCACAATCATAGGGAACTTTTTTTGAAATTCAATTTTTGCTCGTCTGGAGTAATAATCCAGATTAGAATTATTCTTTTTTTTCATGGTCATCACGAATTTAATATGAAGTAGATGGTTTTGATTGGAAATCTTATGTGCTATTATATTGTACTTTTCAAATTCATCGTTTAATCTTCTTTGTATTAATTCAACTGATATCTTATCAGAATTAAAGAATAATTGAGTTTCTCCTGTAACTTTTATCAATTTCATCACCTAATCAAATTATACCATGAGCCAGCAAATAATTAATAGATTTTTGTTATGCTACATTGAATATTACAAAGATACTATTAGTTGTTTTACCCTTCGTAATCCTGGTCTATTTTTTCTAAGCAAATCAAGGTGGACTGGGAATAGATGGATGTATTTCAAAACAAAAGAATATTGTTTGGTCTATACATTGGTTACCTATTATTCACCTTAGACTATTGAAAATAAAAGCAATTCACGAAATGATTAACCGTGTAGTGAATAAAACCTTTAAAGTATGTTTATAATTACAAACATAAAAAATGATATCGATAACTATAAAGAAGGTGATAAAATGAAAGTATTACTAAACCGTCCGGCTATGATGAAATATGAAAGTCTAGTGAGTTTTTTTTATAGAATAACAAAGGCAAATAATTATGCAACAGTAGCAGCTATATCTCGAGAAATTGATGCAAAATTGTTTAAAGTGGACAGAAATAACTTTTCGCGAAATCAAATAAAAAAAATTGCAGAAATTACATTGAAGAATGAGGATGATTTTACGAATAAAACACAGAATTATTTTGATGAAAAAATCGAATCACAATTTGCTAGATTTCTGTATTTTAAAAGGGGCTTTAAATTTTGTCCTAAATGTATTACTGATCAATACCATAACAAAATAATATGGAATTTAAATACCGTTACTGTTTGTTTACAGCATAAAACGTTTTTGGCTGATTGTTGTATGAGTTGCAAAAACCCTGTTTCGATGTTGTCACTGGTAAACGGAAAATGTATAAATTGTAATTTTTCCTTATTGGATACACCACTTAATACTCTCAAGGTAAGCTCCCCCATTTATCGTTCGCAAAAAATCCTTCAACGATACCTATCTCATTTTATAAATCGTAATGAAATAGCAATGAAATACTCGTTTAATGACTTAATAGAGCTTGCACACAAAACCCTATTCTTATTATCGAATTTAGAAAGCTATTTACCGGATTATGACGGGAAAATATCTGTATTTATTGGTAAAGTACAGCAGCAAGAAATAAGCAATTATGATTTTGCGATTGCGCTTGGGAATGTTTATTGGGTTTATAAAGATTTTCCAGTTAATTTTCATAGACTATTAGATGATTTCTCGAATAAAGGCAACTTTGACAAAAGAAAGAGACATAGACGTAATTTTGAAGAATTATTTATAAACCTAAAATTTCTGCCAATAAAGCATGCCTATAATGACTATTGGAAAAACAAAGCAAAAAAAGGGGAAATATCAAAAAGCTATTTAAACTATCGCCAAGAATTACAGAAAGTATTTAAAAAAAGTTATTGTACGAAAGGCGATTTAATAAAGACCGGAATCTTAACTCGCGATGAAGTGGAAAATTTATTATATAGTAATTCTATTGAGGTACGGGAAATAAATTTTGGCGGATTAAAGCAATTCGTTATAAAATCCGATCAGATGGTTAAAATCAATTGGTATAAAAATCAATCTTCTAATTTAATTAGAAAAAAACAAGCCGCTAAAATGTTAGGTGTTTCGATTGAATCATTAAGACGATTAGTTAATAAAAAAGTATTAAAATGCTACAAGAATCCGTTATTAAAAGGGGAATTGCTTAAAATCGATGATGTGAAAAAAATCCTAAGTCTTTCAAATAATCATGTTGATGAAACCAATTACTGTATAAAATTTAACGAAATAATAAATAAATATCGATGCCACGGCGTCACAATAGAGCTGATCGTTACATCATTGATAAAAGGGGAATTAAAAGCTGTTTCATACAAAAAGGAACCACAGTTGACAGATTTTATTTTTGAGGAAAACGCATTATTGAAATGTTTAAGTAAAAACAAACCGGAGAATAAATATTATAATTTGACGGAAGTTGCAAAGTTGTTAAATGTTGATTTAAGAATGGTTAAAAAGATGATTGGAATTGGTTTGATCAAACCGCTGGTTGATGGTAAAACTTATTTATTTAATAAAAAAGAAATCGGTTCATTTATTGATGAATACATTGAGTCAAAAGACGCTGCCGAAATGTTTGGTATAAGAAGAGGATTGGTAAATAAGTGGGTTCGAAATGAAGAGCTACCAAATTATAATAAAACCATATCGCGTACCTTTTTGTTGAAAAAAAATGAAGTAGAAGAAAAGGTAAACTATTATAGAAAAAAGCAATTAAAGAAAAAATCACATGGCTAAAAAATGTCATGTGATTTTTTTTATAAACTTTTTCTCTAAAATTGTTTATTATATAGCTTTTTGGTTAATAAAAATAGGAAAGCCAAAAGGAGGAATTTAAAATAGGTGTATATCGAACGAGTAAGAAATTATATAACTCAATTACATAAAACTAATCCGAAGGAATTCAATTTATTTTTAGATAAGCTGATCATAGTATTAGATCGTGATTTGGATATCCGTAAAAAAAGAAAGGATGTAACAAAAATAGTTAAAAATTTTATGAAGGAGGACCCTAAGTACCCAAGTGGTAAATATTACGAAGCTTATTTGCTTGCTATAGACGAGATGTCATACAATGGGGCAAAAAATGTTTTAGATGGTGGGAAAATAAAATCTCCGCATACCTGGAGAGAACTCTTAATCCTTACAACATCGAAAGAAACATTACCAGAATATATCGCTCACCATTTCACTGATCAGGATATTCTTAATGAAGTTGAGGTGTTAATTAATTCATCAATTTTATATTGCGCGAGTGAAACAAAGAAAGAATTTAGAGAGAAGTTACATGATTTCAATAGATTTCTAGCAATAAAAAAAACATAGTATCGATATTGGAAAAAAATGGCGGGGTTTTATAAACCCGTCTTTTTATTTGCTTAAAATCAATAGGGGTTTATTATAATGCACCAACTAAGTGTCGGGATTATAAAAAAACATTTTTTAATTTAATAATTTGTTTGATTGGGATGTATTTGTTTAAAGAAAAATATATTTTGATTTAAATATATTAACCAAAAATTAGGCAATGATTTGGCTCTTGGAAATACGCTATGATGAATCTTGTGCAGGGGATCACCAGTGATTCCAACTAATCAAACGACGATTTTACTGGGGCAATATGTCATTATTCACCAATTGGGTAATTTATTCAGGAAAGTTGTATATAGTAACAATACAAATTCCTAGTTGGAGGAAATTGGTAATAAAAAGGAAACCGCAAATAATTGTTGGAGGAGATCTAATGGTCAGAACTACACCTGGTGTTGGAGAACGATTTATTACTAATGACGACGTTGTTTACGATATTATAGAAAACCTGCTTGACGAAAAAGGGGGTGATAAGTTTCGACTTAGAAACAGAACCTTTGGCGGTGAGAGAATGATGACCCGTATGGAAATTGTTAAGTTAGTAGAACAAGGTAGGGCACGTTTTCATGAAGAAGGACGTAATACGATTGAAATTAGTAAGTCTGGTATCAGAGGTGCGAGGGTTCCGGATTTTTCTATGTTAAATGAGGAAGAGAAAAATCAGGCTAAAGAGAGATATGAAGCAATCAAACCAATACTAGCAAAACAAAATCCATCTAAAAAAGATATTACCCTAAGAGTTGAGGAACTGAAAAGCATGGATAAACCCGGATCAATTGCTTCTATTTATAGATGGGTTAAGGCATATAAACAAAGTTCAGAAGATATTCGTTCATTGTTATCAAACTATGAAGGTTGTGGATCCGTAGGAAAACAGTTCTCTAATAAAGTAGAAGAAATACTCGAAAACGTAATACAGGAACATTATTTAAAACGCGAGAATGAATCTATCGAGGGACTCTGGTATCTCATAAAAGGAAAGATAAATAGAGAAAATAAGCAAAGAATTAAAAATGAACTGGTACCATTAAAGTGTCCATCAAAATCGACTGTCAGAAGAAGAGTGATAGAAGTTGACATCTTCCAAGCAGCCAAGGAAAAGCACGGCATACACCATGCTTTTAATAAGTACGGCAAAGTCAATTTGAAAAAAAAGGCTGAATATCCACTAGAGCGAGTGGAAGCCGATCACACGCAACTCGATTTATTTGTAGTTGATGAAGAAAATGGTTTACCGATAGGGCGCCCATATTTCACTTTGATTTTAGATTGTGCTACTGGTTATCCACTGGGATTTTATATGGGATTTGAAAATCCATCTTATACTTCCGTTATGTATGCCCTAAAACATGCAATTTCTACTAAATCATACGTAAAAGAATTGTATCCGGAAATCGAAAATGAATGGCTAGCTTATGGTTTACCTCAACAATTGATTGTTGATAACGGAAAGGAATTTCGGAGTAATTCTTTAAAAGATGTTTGTCTCCAAATGGGGATTAAGTTGGAACACGCTCCGCCAAGAAACCCTTGGTGTAAAGCACAGGTGGAAAGATATTTTAGGACAATAAATCAACAATTACTTCATAGTAAACCAGGCACAAGCTTTTCAAATATATTGAAACGAGGAGATTACGATCCTAAAAAAAACGCAGTTATTAGTTTAAAACTATTATTGAAAATTTTTCATAAATGGTTGTTAGATTTTTATGTGATCGCCCCTCGTAAAGGTGTTGACGGAAAACCGCAGGAATTATGGCGAAATGGAACAAGAGGTCTAGTACAACCTCAAATTCTTTCCTTTAAGCCGGATTGGGAAATTATTTTAGGTGCAAAAGGTAGTGGGACGATACAAAGGTCGGGGGTACGTCATAACCATTTATTTTATCTATTGCCTCCGAATGAGGATTTACAAAACAAATTAGTACAAAAGTACGAAAATACCAATATTGAATTTAAAATAAATCCGGACGATGTATCAAAAATTCATGTATATGACGAGTTCAACAACAAATATATTGAAGCACTTTGTACAGATCAAGAATATTCAAAAGGGCTCAAGTCGTATACACATCGATCAATAGTAAAAGCAACGCGAGAAAAGTTCAACGATGTAGACAATGATAAATTAGCGGAAACGAAAGTTGAGATACAAGACTGGGTTGATAACGCATGGGTTTCCATCAAAACCAGAGACCGTTCCAAAGCTGCAAGACACAAGGACATTGGTTCAAATCAAATCTTAAAAGGAGGTAATCCCGAAAAGGAAATCTCCAAAAAAGAAGAAAAACAAGTTGCTCCGAAAGTATCTAAGTCTAAAAAGGCAAAAGAAACAAAAGGTGAGGAAAGAAAGAAAGTAGTAAACGTGGCACCACCGATTTTTGATGACGATGACGATGATTTTTCATCAGATATATCTGGATTTTAGAAAGGCTCGTGGAAAGCAGATGCAAGGAGAGCAGACAAGCTATGACAAGCTTTTTTAACATGAAAGAGGCTAAGTGATTTGTATATAGCATCGTTACCCCACCACTTACAGAAGGATCAAATTATCATCTAATGGGTTCTAAAGAAGTCGCTACACGGAAGTTGCATAAGGTAATCGAATCATGCGAGGTAACAATTCGACCGGTACACCAATTCAATACAAGAAAGAAAAATATAACGAGCCGATACTCAAGATTAAAACACTTGGGTTACTTCGGCAAATAGGAGCGAAATATAATGAATGAAAATAGTAGAGAAATATATGAAGATATGACTAAAGCACAGAAACTTAAACAATTGAAAGATTTCAAAATTATTCACCCGGAGTTCAAAAAAGCATTAAAGATGATTAAGGATTGCCATGAGTCTTCTAAGGTAGCTGCTGATCCGAAATCTGTTTTAATAACAGGTGATTCAGGCGCAGGCAAAACTACAATCTACCATTATTATGCTGACAGGTTCGACCAAATCATACATGGGGAAAGTCTTACAACGAAACGAATACTACATGCTAGTATACCTAGCCCAGGATCGACTAAATTTGTTGTTGAGCAACTTTTAGAACAAATGGGTGATTTTAGGTTTGATTCAGGGACATTAAATAATAAAACGCATCGGTTAACACGATATATAGAAGAAAATGGCGTTGAGTTAATAATGTTGGACGAATTTCAACACTTTTTAAAACCAAGTAAAAAGAGCGTTTACGATACCGCGGATTGGTTCAAATCCTTAATTAATAAAACAAATGTGCCAGTTGTTTTATTCGGATTAAAGGAGAGTGAAACAGTTTTGAGTACAAATGAACAATTATCAAGAAGATTTAAAAGGCGCATAAAACTAGAGCATTTCGGTTTTAATACGAAAAAGGAAAAAAGCGCCTTTAGAGCTCTTCTACGAGAAATAGACAGAAACTTACCATTTAAGCAGGATTCGAATCTTGATTCTGAAGACTTTTCTGAACGATTTTATTATGCTTCCAATGGACTGATGGATACCATCACTTCTTTAATTCGGGAAGCATCGTCCTTTGCAATTGAAGAGAATGCAGACTCACTTGAATTAAAGCACTTAGCATGGGCATTCTCGCTTGATGGACACGCAAACCGTGGTAAAGACAATCCATTTGAATATGAAGACTTTACTTCTTAACAGACTATCGAAGAACTACTAACATCTAATGTGATAACACCAAGGGGAGTACGGAAGATGCAAAGCAACTATTTGCTTAGATACTGTAAGCAGTATGAAGGGGAAAGTTTGTATTCAATTATTTACAGAAATGCGATAAACCTAGGTTTTGACCACCCCTCATCCATGCTAAAAGAAATATCAGTACATTTATATACGAGCAGCTGTAACTATTATGATGATGACCAAAAATCGACGATCCTATTGGCAAATTTTTTAAGTCGAATCAAGGGCTTGGAAATTGATTCACTTACTTTAAATAAATGGAACAACATTCTTTTCAGCAAAGGAAAGCCAAATAAGACCCAAAAGGATATATACTTTTATCGGTATAAATCCAAATTTTGTCCACATTGTTTACAAGAAAAGTTTTATCACCATTTAATTTGGGATGTTTCATTTGTTACTGTGTGCAATATCCATAAAACCTACCTTATTGATAAATGTCAAAAATGTAATAGTAAGATATACCACTCACGTTTAATGAGGGATAAGTGCAAGTGTGGATTTTCTCTAAGTGAAAGTGAGATAAAAGCTTGTCATTCGGTCCCTGTTCTAAAAAGCCAAGAGGTTTTCCAGGATCTCCTTACAGGTAATAAAAACAAAGTAACTTTAAATACAAACGACATTAGTGCTAAAGAATTTTTTGAGCTTTTTGGTCATTTCGGTTATTTAATCAGTGGTATTCCAAGTAATGTATTGGATCAGTCCTCAACTATCCAAAAAATAGCTTTTTCGAAAAGATTAGCAACAAGGGATATAGAAATGCTTACACTGATGACAAGAGTTATTTACCAGTTAATTGTATACCCGTCGCTACACTTTGTTAATGTTATGGCGTTTATCGATAGAGAGATGAAGAAGTATCAACCAGAACTGTACCGAAATAGACAGGCTAGGCTGAAAAAAATCGTGAATCATCCAAGTGGAATGTTTTATCAAGAACAATTGATAAGGTATTTCGAAAACAATAGAAGCCTAAATGATACCAAAAGAACGATTGTAAAGGGTCAAAAACTGAATAATAGCTATATAGGTATTGGAGAAGCTAAGGCTATTACTAAAATAGATCATGCTTCAGTTGAAAAATTGATTGAAATTAATGCTTTAAAAACATACCCTACCATTGATGGAAAGTCATTTGTTCTAAAACGGGAAGAAGTAGAGAATCTTTTGAAAGTAAAAAAAGAATGTATCGGATTAAATGTTATTATAAAGGATTTAGAAATACGTTTTCAAAACATCATTAGGATTATAGACAGAGGAAAAATAGAAGTTTTTCATGGTCCGGGGAAAGACGGATATTACAATTGGTTAATCGAAGAAGTGAATTACAAAAAATATAAGGATAAACTTTTTCAAAACACAAAACTGGTCGAAGAAGTTGATGAAAGTTGGATTACTTTTTCACAATCAGTTTTTAAAGTCCGGAATTGGGGCGTTTCGTTTGAAGATTTGCTCGAGTTGGTGGAAAATGGAGAAGTGACATCTGTTTTATTAAAAAATAGGCAATCACTTAAAGGTCTTTATATATTGAAAACGGATGTAGAACATATCGTAAAGGTCAAGCAGAGTCAAATTATTGAATCCAATGGTTACGCAACAAAAAAGCTAATAAAGGTACTAAAAATGGGACAACCGAAGATTGAAAGGTTAATTGATAAAGGTGTACTAAAAGTAACGCACCAACAAAAGAATGAGAACGGCACAATAACAAGGTTTATTAGTAAAGACCAGATTATCGATTACCTAATGTGTTCTCGCGGGTGGAATAAAAAAGTTGTAGAAGATTATTTGGCAATAAATTCGGGTTATAGATAGAATAAAAACATGACTTATAACTGAATTATAAAACGCATTGGTTTTAGGACCAGTGCGTTTCTTGTTTTACTATATTTGTGTTCGGTTATTTATGTTGTGCACTTAGCGTACTTTTCATTATTTACAAACCTTTGTTACAATAAAGGAAATAATTACAAAAAAGCTCGGGGGTTATTTAATGGTAAAAAGAATACACATTGATGCTTTAAAAATTTCCCAATCAACATTTATAGATACCAAAGAATCAGGCTGTAAAAAGGATAAACAGGTACATGTCCGATGATGAGTGATTTGATACCATTGATTTTGTAAAGCAATACTGTTCTTTTTCTAACGATAACCACGCAATTAGGATTGAAGAAGAAGGTAAAGTGATAGCCGATGGGCGTCACAGAGTTAGAATAGCACAAAATTTGGGTATTGAAGTACCAGTTCATTGTTTCTTAGAAATACGAAAAAAGGGTATATTTTTTTAATCATTTTATTGCTTTCAAGTGTTTATAATTTGGTGGTTGTGTTTGACTTTTCAGTAATTCTTGGCTTTTCAATATTGTTTATGTACCTTTGATTAGGAATTTTGACATATTTTAATATAAAACGAAAAAGAGAAAATCAATTTTAGGGATACTATCAAGAAGGTTTTATACAACTGTAATTTTTTATTGTGCTAACGGGTGCCGCTCGACAAGTTCTGTTATAAGCGCTCAAGCGTGAAAAACAGAAGATAATCATAGATTAATCTGAACTTTATAACCGAGAATGGGAATGATAGAACCATGTTTCTTGAAACCATTCCGTCAATACTCCTGCATGCGTTTTGACTGACAGGTCAAGGGGTTTGAAGTACAGGTAGATTCGACAGAACGAAGGCTAAAGCCATTCCTTTGGAAAAGGTATGCCGACGGATATGCCGCACGGCTGAAAAACTAGATATGGTGAGAATAGTTCTACCTTTTACTACTACGGGAAGGGAAAAGATACAGAAAAAGCTTCGTTCAGATATTCAACAGGAGACTTCGCAACTGATGAAATCTAAACTCCCGACACGAAGTGTCGAGTATATGGATAATCGAATAAGTCGGTACAGTATGAAAATGGGCAAATGCGAAATTACTGGCATGTTTCTATCCGCTAGCGAAGTTCACTGCCACCATTACATTCCGACACATCTCGGAGGAAGCGATAAATTTAGCAATTTACGTATCCTGCACAAAGAGATACACAAATTTATCCATCAAACAGACACAACGACGATTGACTCGCTCAAAAATAATCTTGGAATCACTGAACCTATGGTTCAGAAGATAAATCAATACCGTCAGCAATGTGGTATGGAACCAAGTATATAATCTCGATTCTATGAGTAACTAGGAACTTATAATTTAGTACATATCTTTAGATGGAACGCGGAGTGCTGGGAAACTAGCACGCTCCGTGTGGAGCAGGGGAAAAGCTGGAGATAATCTCAAATGCTTACCTATTGCTGACTTTCCTACAAGAAGGAATTGAATCCTTGTTTCCACTAACGACGCAGTTTTGTTTAAGAAGGTTTTAAAATAACGCATATTTGGAGGGAAACAATATGAATAATAAATTCACACCAACTGAAGTAGATGTAGTAAAAAAACTTGACTCAAAAGACTTTGAGGTTTTAGGAACAAAGGGTAGTGGGAAAGAGATTGCAGGTACGATTACTGTCGAATTAGGCAAAGCTTTAATACCAATTGCATCAGATTCTTTTAAGAAAAAAATTGAACTAGATCAAGAAACCCAAAAGCTAGTAAGAGATGATAAAAGGAATATTTTGAATAAAAATGCTGAAATGCTAAGAATACAAATAGAAAAAGAGGAAGCTAAAGCTGATTATAATCAAGAAAGAATTAATAGATGGCGTGAAGAAATTGAAGAAATAATTAGAAAACTGGATATTATGGATGCAAAAAGTGAAGGTTTTTTAAAAGGAATGATTTCTTTACTTAATATTAGAAAGAAAAATTAGAAATCAAAAAGCAGAATCAATAAAATAGTAATTGATGTGAAGTTGTGAAAACTTTCACTTCAACTATAGGGTAGCTTTAGTGGAACAAGGAAAGTAAATATCAAATGAAAAACGCTCAGATTAAAATTGAAGTTTTTACTTGCTATTTATATTGTTAATTTGATAATAAAACATACGCTAATTAGTATGTTAGTTGCATTGTTATTAGTATTTTTCTCTCCCTAAACTGAACCCGTTACCTTTCTTTTAAATCGTCTAAATTTATTATCGGATTGATAAAACCCGACATACATAAAAAAGCTAGCATTTTATCACCTCTTTCAACCAGTTACACGAAACATCGCACTTACCTTTTTTATCATTTAGGACGGAACCTTTTGTCAACTAAAGAGGAAGCAATATAAGAGAAAGAACTAGGTATAAAAAATAAGAAGCTTCTATAGCCATTTTGGTAAGTATAATACTTTTTTTGAAAAGGTGTCGATAATATGAAAGATATAAAAGAATCATTGTTTAACCCCATGTATTCAGATAATAAGCTCCATCCTAATTACTTGTATATCCTGAAAGAAGAACTCCCATTTGGTAGAAATTTAATTAAAAGTTGGGCAGATGGGTTTTTGGATAGGGATAACAAATTTGTAAAAGAATTTCAAACAACATTCAATTCTTCTTTTTGGGAACTTTATCTATATGCTGCACTAAAAAAAATGGGTTTCACAGTAAATATGAAGTATGACCGCCCAGATTTTGTTGTGGAAGGTGAACGTGGTTTTGTAATGGAAGCCACGATTGCCAGTCATGCAAATAATGAAACACCTGAATGGATAAAGAACTATTCAAATGAAGACATGCAAGAATGGAGTAAAGATAAAGTGGCGAATAACGCCACACTTAGATTAGCCAATTCATTTATCAGCAAGTCCCGAAAATACACTGATTCCTATCAAAAATTGCCACATGTGAAAAGTAAACCGTATGTAATCGCCATTGCACCTTTTGACTCGCCCTATTTCTTTATGCAAAATCACCATTCTATTCAAAGGGTTCTATATGGGTTTGATCGTTTTATCGCCATCGATTGGGACGAGGAAAATCGGGAAGTCCTTGATACGGTATTTATGGAAGAAATTGAAAAGAAAACAGGGTCGAAAGTTCCTTTGGGGTATTTCACAAGCCCAGAGCATTCTCATGTTAGTGCCGTCATTTTTAGTAATGTCGCGACATTTAGTAAAGCCAGGGTGTTATCAGAAGATCCCCGGATTACACTAGTTCAGTATCGAAGGTACAATGATTATGGAACTCAACCTATGGTTGGTGTTGAAGAAAAATCGGTCTATAACGAACATCTTTTGGATGGGCTGGTCGTTTTTCATAATCCATATGCGGATGTGCCGTTTGATATTGAAGAGTTTTACCGTCCCATCATTGGTCATTATGGGTTTGATAGTGATTCTAAAGAGTTTATATCAGATATCGCCCATGGCACCTTATTCCAGAGGACAGTGCAAATATTCGATTTCAAGGGAGAAACTCCCGAAAAACTTAAAGAAATAAGATCCCAATTAGGTACAAAAAGCCAAAATAGCTCAACTAATTTCCCCAAATTTCATGAGTAGATATTAGGGGAAGCTGTGGGGTTTTCCCTATGAAACTCAAGTTTATTATCATTATGCAATTTTTAATCACACTTGGAGAAGTATTATAAATTGCATTGGTATTATGGTTTTCGCCACCTGAAAAATTAATTAGAAGAAGAAACTGTTACCGGGGTAATAAAATTAGGAGTTCTTTAAATTAAATTTTTTTCACATCATAATGTCGGAGGAAAAATCTTTCTATGCAAAATTTCAATAAAGAAAAGGATAAGGCAGTAAAACTTTATACTCAAATGATAGTTGAGTATGAAGAAAATTACAAAAATGAACTCACTCATTTTAAAAAACATTATAAGATTAAAGAAAAAGAAATAACGGGTACAAAACAATATTTGAAGCCAGATTGTCTTAATATGGAGGATAAGGATGAATTCATCTTTCATACAGTAAAAAACAAATTTATAGGTAAAGACACAGCTTTGTTTGAAGAACATTATTTGGTGATAAGTGGGATACACATTGATTTTAATAAATTTGTCAACTGTGATTTTCGGAATGTGGTTTTTAAAAATTGTACATTAGCTGGAAACAAGTTTGTTAATTGTCTATTTAGAGATGTTATATTTGATAACTGCCGTTTTAGTAGGCATATTTCACATTCTGATGTTTTAAAAGACATAAAACTTTTCACTAGTATTTTTGACGAGTGTACAATAACCGCAAAATTTAAGGAAACTTATTTGGAAGGTTGCGCATTTAATGCCAGTGCAATAATTCTTACTGATTATAATAATACAGATTTACAAGGGACACTTTTTTTGGATACCACATTATTTACTGTGAAAATAACCGATTGTGATTTAAGGGATTCGAAATTTGTTAAGATAAGATGTAATCAGGAATTTGTCATTGAAGATGATCAACTGACAACTAAGTTTAATGAAAATACATTTATTGGACCATTAAAAACAAAAGAAAATGATGACGACACCTATCGAATTTATAAAACATTTGCTGAACAATTTAAGAAAAACGTCTTCCTTGAACACTATGGTGAGTATTTTTACTTATACAACAAGTACAAAATCAAGGAATTGAGTGGATTTAAAAAAATTTATTCTTTTTTTGTATGGTCAACAATAGGATTTGGAGAAAGAATTACTCATGCTGTAATTTTCTCTATTGTTGTTATATTGATTTGGTCATTTTTATTTTCTCTTTCTGGCATACGTGTTGATGAGAAGTTCTTTTGTTTACGTCCTACTTTCATTATTAGCGATATGCTAAGTTTAAAAGAGGTTTGGAACATTTACATACAAATAATAAATTATAGTTTTACAAATTTCTTCGGTATTTCAATTAATGCCGATCTAAGTGGTATGGCATTATTATTTTCTTACGTACAAAAAGTAATTGGATTAGTTATGTTTAGTTTATTTACATCTGTACTTATTCGTAAAATGATTAGGTAATTTGTAAATCGGGTTGGTTAATTTAAAGGTTGGCAAAGAGTATCCTATTCAAAGGTTCTCAGCAATGAATTTTGAATTGTGATACACGACTTCCTCCAAGAGAGTTAATTACGAATTGAATAGACCATTTGAAGTTCAGTGTAGAAATGTTTTGGTTATTTCTTATAGTGTTGAAATGGTATCAAACTAAGTGAAAAGTGGTGTCAATCTTCATGGAAGTGGAAAATAGTGGGTTAACAAGGTATTATCTGAATTATGTAAAAAACAGGGGTTTTTAGCCTGGTATCAAACACTATGAAAGAGGGTGTTGATATACCGGGATTTATAGGAGGTGTAGTATCACACACCTTGAAGGATATATCAAACTTCGTGAAGGATTACACCATTTCTAACAAACGATGGATAGTTCCTACAGCGTTTTTTGCGTGCAATGTACTCAAAACAAGATGACCAGTAAGGGATGCGTCAAAGGCAAATTTAGCTGTTTCTTTATCCCTGATTTCTCCAACCATTATAATATCCGGATCATGACGTAATGCCGCTTTTAATCCTGCCTGGTAAGTTATACCAGCCTTTTCGTTGACCTGAACCTGTAAGATATTCGAGATTTCTTTTTCAACTGGATCTTCTAACGTGATGGTTTGATAAGAATCTTCTGCAAGGATTGTTTGGAGCAAAGCATACAAAGTAGTGGTTTTTCCACTTCCAGTTGAACCGGTGAGCAAAATAAGACCAGAACGGTTTTTAATCCACTTTCGTAACATTTTAAGCTGATAAGGGAAAAGAAAAAGCTGTTCTAGGGTTAATATCTCATCTTGTGGTAGAATTCTAATTGCGAGGCTTTCCATGTGGTTTACAGGAAGTGTTGATAACCGTAGTGCAAAATGCTGTGATTCGGTGCTGTAAGTGATAATACCATTCTGAGGCTTGCGAATTTCACCTATATCCATTCCAGAAGTGAATTTATAGTATGTCAGTAGTAGCTGGTAGTCTGACCCCTGAATAGTTTGGTGGAAAACACGCTTTCCGTGAATACGAAAATACACATCGGTATGGTTAGGGTATGGATAGAAGTGAATATCTGAAGCAAGTGCCTGAAAAGATGATAGAAGCAATTGTTTAGAAAGGTTAGCTGCGGAGTTCAATGAAGTATCACCTCCTTAATATTTCGCAACAAATTAGTATATTCGACATGATTTAACAAATTCCTTCTTTTTTTCAAAAAAATTTTATAGGAGTGTGGAATAATGAATAATATATATTTAATAGGTTTTATGGGAAGTGGTAAAAGTTCTGTTGGAGAAAAATTAAGCTTGTTGCTTGGTTATAATTACGTAGATACAGATCAAGCGGTAGAGGAAGCGTATAACAAAAAAATTGTTGATATCTTTTCTGATGAGGGAGAGCAGGCTTTTCGTACATATGAGTCTAAAATGTTGCAGAAGGTGTCTGTTGGGGAGTCTGTTATTTCAACAGGCGGTGGCCTTATAGAAAGTGAACAAAATATTAAAGAAATGAAAAATGCTGGAATCATCATCTATTTAGAAGCCTCTTACAACACTATTTACAACAGGTTAAAAACGGACCTATCTAGACCACTGTGGAATCAAAATAGAGAAAAACAAGAGGCGCTTTATGAAAAGCGAATCCAGTTATATCGTACCTGTGCAGATGAAAAGTTTTTAACGGATGACAAAACAATTGATGCGATAGCTACTGAAATTAAGTACCACATAGTGAATAATAGTAACTAAAACGTTACATACTAGTCACAAGGGGTGATAATGATGAGTGGTAATGATTATATAAAATATATGACAGGCCAAATTATCGGCTATTTGGATTTGCCAAAGGATGAGAAAAAAGAGCGAAGAAAAAAACAGAAACAGGAAAAAGATTTACTATCAAGCCGTTGGTTAGGCATGTTACCTTTTGCGATGAAGATGTTATGGAAGAAAGCGAATTAGTAAGCTGTTTTTAAAACAGCCTACTAATTCTTTTTTTTGGCATTAAAGATTCTTTCTGCAAAAGTGTAACTAAGGCTCTCGGATTAGCTTGGTGATAAGCCAAGTTCTGTTTTTTGCTTTTCAGGCATCCTTCTAATGAAAATCATCCATTAAGTAAAATATTCCACCATTAATTACACTATAGGAAACCTTTGGTGAGTATCGTTGTCTAATATCGTTAATTTCCTGTTCCATATGCTCGTTATTTTCTTCCTCATCAGCGCTACTTGTATAAAAGTGCTTAACTAACGCTGTTTCTTCATTAAGTGTCTGCAGGGATTCATCTGCCCAGTCGTGTGTTTGATTATTAATGTAACTATCCAACACTTTCTCAATTCTATGAAAACCACTGGACATTTTTATGATAGGAGTAATTGTGTAACAATAATCATCGATAGCTGGTTTAAGAGTAATACTGTCCAGCTTCTCCATCATATCCTTATACATCAATCCTTTTATTAGGTGTAAGCCAAAAGAAACAATCTCGTCCTTATTTTGTTTCCCTTGATAACTAATTCTTATGTTGACGACTAACCAAGGATATAAAGCGCTCTTTTTCCCAGAGTTGTCAGATTGAAACAGTTTTGTATATCGTTCGTTTTTAACCACGCTTTTTAGTATCTGTTGTAAACGTGGACTACCAAAATGAATCCATTCTCCCTTTTCATCACGTTTATCAGGGTTGGTGATTAGGTTAAGGGTGGCGGTATCACCCTCTCTCCCCATATTTTTAATATAATGCCAATAAAAAGGTCGATTCATCAGTACTTTATCGATTTCTTCCGTTAACTTGACTTGTAACACACCATTCTGGTTATTTAAAATCTGACAGTTATGAGCGTCAAAATAATCGTATAGGAATGCATTTAAATTTTCAATTGCCATATTGTTGTTCCTCACTTTCAGCAGAATTTGAGGTACTTTCGATGATCGAAGAAAGATTGTTAAGCTTGATTCTTGTCTCACCAGCAGAAGATGATTCTGCAAAAATTGTTTGAATTTCCTTTTCCATATCCTTAATGTTTAACTCAGCAAGGATAGCGTCCAGATTACCAACTACACGTTCAAATAAATTTATCTTTTCGTATAACAAGGTCATGATATGTTCTTCTACTGTATCGTTTATTGCTAAATTGTAGATAAACACATCACTTTCCTGGCCATAACGATGAATTCTTCCTATTCGCTGTTCCAGTCGCATCGGATTCCATGGAAGATCATAATTAATTAAATTGTGACAGAACTGCAGGTTAATACCTTCACCACCTGCTTCAGTTGCGATTAACACCTGAGCGTGGTTTTGAAATAGTTGTTTCATCCAATCTTTTTTCCCTCGTTTAAATCCACCACGGAATGGAACAGAGGTTATGCCTTGTTGTTGCAGTATCCATTGTAAAAATAGTTGTGTGGAACGATACTCTGTAAAAATAATAACCTTTTCGTCACCCATTTCTTTTACGAGCTCAACTAGTTTTTGTGCTTTACTGTGACTTTGCAGTTGTTCAATTTTTTTCAGAGGTACATCAAACGCAGATGAGTCGGCAGATTTCCCCTGCATTTTCTTCATGGACAAATAGCATGCTTCTCTTGATGAACATAACTCTCTTTGTAGCGTGATTTTTGTTAAACCAGCCATTTGTACAGGGAGGTTATTTAATTCATCATAAGCTACCCGTTCTTCATCTGAGAATGGAATCCAAATTGTCTTAATATGACGTTTCACTGTATTAAGTTCTGTATTTATCCTTGTATTTCTTACCATTACATGCTGAACTAATTGCTTTAAGTATTTATCTTGTTTAATTTTCTTTCTGTCTGTACCATAGCGTTGTAAAAATTCTTCATAATTGCCTAGATATCCAGGCTTTAGTATAGAAACTAAATTAAAAATGTCGGATAATTTATTTTGTACAGGGGTTGCAGTAAGTAACAGACAGTACTTTTTCTTTAATGATCTAACAAATTCGTAGTTTTGTGTTTTATGATTTTTTAACTTATGTGCTTCATCTATTAAAATAAAATCAAAATTTAGTTTAGATATTTTATCCCGATGTGGATCTCTTTTTGCTGTATCTATGGAAGAAACAATAATATCACATTGATCCCATGCATAGTTTTTCCGAAATGAGACAGCTGGAATATAAAATTTTTCAGCTAACTCCTGTACCCATTGATTGACAAGTGATGCTGGAACCAGGATAAGAACCTTTTGAATTAATCCTCTCACCATGTATTCTTTTAATATTAAACCAGCCTCAATAGTTTTTCCTAAACCAACCTCATCGGCAAGGATCGCCCGACCGTTCATCTGTTGAATTACTTGTTTTGCACAATCAAGCTGGTGGGGAAGAAACTTAACATGTGGAACATACTCTAATGCTCGTAACTCGGTAAATGTTGGTGTCATAGTAGTTAATTCAGCTTGATATGCCATTCGAAATAATTTCCAAGTCGAAAAAGGACCATTTTTTTCAACTGTATTATGTAAATCTTGTATGAATGAGTTATCTTTTTCCATATGAATAGAATCCATGAACTACCTTCCTTTATTCAAAGTTAATGTTTTCATTTAAAATTTTATGAAAAGTTTATATTTAATCGATACTTGTATGCTATAATGTAAAAAAATAGGTAGATTTTTCGTAACTGGTTCATAGTATAACCAATTAATATTTTTTCATAAAAGCGAATGAATACAAGGGGAGAGTTTACTAATAGCATTAGCTAAAAGTAACGCCGAAGGAGCAAACTAACGTGAATCTCTCAGGCAAAAAGACTCTTGTAGGACGCAACTCTGGAGAGTGTTTACTTTTTAGTAAACCACCCACGAAGCAAGCATTAATCGGAATGAAATTAGCCCGAGATGCGCAACTTTCTGGTTTAAGGACAGAGATTTCCTGGTATCAGTGAAATCTCTATTTTTTTATGGCGAAAAAGGGAGTGAGTCTAATGAGTGAATTGAAAAGAACACCACTTTTTCCTGTTTATAAGGAATCAGGGGGAAAGACAGTTGATTTTGGTGGTTGGGATTTACCAGTACAATTTTCTGGTATTAAACATGAGCATGAGGTAACGCGGACAAAAGCGGGTTTATTTGATGTATCTCATATGGGGGAAATTTTAGTTGTAGGTGAGGATAGTCAAGCCTTTTTGCAACGCGTACTTACAAACGATGTATCAAAGCTATCACCTAAAAAAGCACAGTATACAATTATGTGTTACGAAAATGGTGGTACTGTAGATGACTTAATTGTTTATATGCTAGAACACAATGTTTATCTACTGGTCGTAAATGCATCAAACACAGAAAAGGATTTTAATTGGTTAACAGAACAAAATAATGAAAACGTTAGAATAACAAATGTTTCGCAAAATTATGCACAACTTGCCTTACAGGGACCAAAGGCAGAAGATATATTACAAAAATTAACAAAAACAGACCTTAGTGAAATTAAATTTTTCCGTTTTGAAGATCCAGTACATTTTACGAGTATCGATTCAGGGGCACTTGTTTCAAGAACAGGTTATACCGGGGAAGATGGTTTTGAAATTTACATTGATGCAGCAAGTGCTGTTGATTTATGGCAACTCCTTTTAGAAGCAGGCAAGGATGAAGGACTTGAACCAATTGGACTTGGGGCACGTGATACATTAAGATTTGAAGCAAATTTGGCACTTTACGGGCAAGAACTTTCGAAAGATATTACACCTATTGAATCCGGACTTGGGTTTGCTGTTAAGGTCAACAAGGAAAGTGATTTTAATGGCAAAAATGTACTAAAGCAGCAAGTTGAAAATGGTGCTGCGCGTAAATTGGTTGGTATCGAAATGTTGGATAAAGGTATTCCACGCCATGGTTACGAGGTTTATGTAGACGATGAAGAAGTTGGTTTTGTTACAACGGGGACACAGTCACCAACCTTGAATAAAAACGTTGGATTAGTGTTGATCCAAAGTGAGTATGCTCAAACAGGAACAGAAGTAGTAGTGCAAGTACGGAAACGAAAGTTAAAGGCAAAAGTGGTTGAAACACCATTTTATAAGCGCGAAAAATAGGAGGGATTGTAGTGGAATTTCGTTATTTACCAATGACCGAAGCGGATAAGAAAGAAATGTTGACCACAATTGGTGTTGAATCAACGGAAGATCTGTTTTCTGATATACCAAAACAAGTTCGTTTTAACAAGGACCTTAATCTGAAAGTACCAACAAGTGAAGTTGAGTTAAAAAAAGAACTAGCTGGAATGGCAAACAAAAATGCTGATTTGGTGGAATATAGTTCATTCCTTGGTGCTGGAGTATATGATCACTATATCCCATCCGTTGTTGACCATGTCATATCACGGTCAGAATTCTATACAGCCTATACCCCGTATCAGCCAGAAATCTCCCAAGGGGAATTGCAAGCAATTTTCGAATTTCAAACAATGATTTCTGAGTTAACAGGTATGGCAGTTGCTAACTCATCTATGTATGACGGGGGAACTGCGTTGGCAGAGGCTGTTAACTTAAGCGCTGCCACAACAAAAAAGAAAAAAATTCTGGTATCAAAAGCAGTTCATCCTGAGTCAAGAGCAGTTATCGAGTCTTACGCAAAAGGTCCAAACTTAGAAATAATAGAAATTGATTATAAAAATGGTCTAACAGATCTCAGCCAGTTGGCGAATGAGTTAGATGAAGATACTGCTAGCGTAGTCGTTCAATATCCTAACTTTTTTGGTCAAATCGAACCTTTAAAAGAAATAAATGAATTGGTAAAACAACAAAAGAAAGCTATGTTAATCACTTCCAGTAATCCACTTGCATTAGGTTACCTGACTCCACCCGGTGAATTTGGTGCCGATATTGTTGTTGGAGATACACAAGTGTTTGGAATCCCGGCACAATTTGGAGGACCACATTGTGGTTACTTTGCTACAACTGAAAAATTGATGAGAAAAGTACCAGGACGTTTGATAGGTCAAACGAAGGATGAGGATGGGCAACGTGGGTTTGTGTTGACGTTACAAGCCCGAGAACAACATATCAGGCGCGATAAGGCAACATCAAATATTTGTTCAAACCAGGCACTAAACGCACTGGCAAGTTCTGTAGCAATGAGTTCAATTGGTAAACACGGAATAAAAAAAATGGCTATGCTTAATATGCAAAAGGCTCGTTATGCTAAGCAAGAGCTACAGAATGCTGGTATTTCAGTTATAACGAATGGTCCATTTTTTAATGAGATTGTGCTTAAATTAGATACACCGGTCTCTACCGTAAATGAAAAACTTTTCCAGAAAGGCATTATTGGTGGTTATGATCTGGAACGGGCGTATCCAGAGCTAAAAGGTCATATGTTAATAGCTATTACGGAAATACGTTCAAAAGCTGAAATTGACACTTTTGTTAAAGAATTGGGGGATATTCATGGCTAAAGAGAACTTTCCAATCATATTTGAACGGAGTAAAGAAGGTAGAACCAGCTACAGTTTACCAGATTTGGATGTTCCGGAACTAGACATCAACGATGGTTTAGATGATGCATATGTTAGAAAGAATGCACCAGATTTACCCGAAGTTAGTGAACTTGAGATCATGCGCCATTATACTGGACTATCAAGACGTAATTATGGTGTTGATTCCGGATTTTATCCATTGGGTTCATGTACGATGAAATATAATCCTAAGATTAATGAAGATGTTGCTCGTATGGATGGTTTTAGCCACATTCACCCTTATCAGGATCCTAAAACTGTTCAGGGTGCTTTAGAAATGTTGTATGATTTGCAGACGTCTCTTAGAGAAATCACTGGTATGCATGAAGTATCCTTGCAGCCTGCCGCAGGTGCTCACGGTGAATGGACCGGTTTAATGATGATCCGCGCATACCATGAAGCAAATGGAGACATTGCAAGAACAAAGGTAATTGTTCCGGATTCGGCACATGGAACAAATCCTGCCTCTGCAACAGTAGCTGGATTTGAAGCTGTAACGGTGAAATCCAATGAAAAAGGTTTAGTAGATTTAGATGATCTAAGACGGGTTGTCGGGAATGATACAGCAGCATTAATGCTTACCAATCCTAATACGTTAGGTTTATTCGAAACAGAAATTTTAGAAATGGCAAAAATAGTTCATGAAGCTGGAGGAAAGTTGTATTATGATGGTGCAAACTTAAATGCCATCATGGGATATACTCGTCCAGGTGACATGGGATTTGATGTTGTGCATTTAAATCTGCATAAAACATTTACAGGTCCACATGGTGGTGGCGGTCCCGGTTCAGGCCCTGTCGGTGTATCAAAAGAGCTAGAACCATACCTGCCAAAGCCGTTGCTGGTAAAAGGTGAGGATGGGTATACCTTTGAATATGATCGTCCGAATTCAATTGGAAGAGTAAAACCATATTACGGAAACTTTGGAATTAACCTACGAGCTTACACGTATATCCGTACTATGGGCGGAGAAGGACTAAAAAAGGTAAGTGAGTACGCGGTATTAAATGCAAATTATATGATGCGAAAGCTTGAAAAGGAATTTGATCTTCCATATCCGCAACACTGTAAACATGAATTTGTGTTATCAGGGAAAAGACAAAAGAAACTAGGGGTTCGTACACTGGATATGGCGAAGCGGTTATTGGATTATGGCTATCACCCACCAACAATCTATTTCCCATTGAATGTAGAAGAGGCATTAATGGTAGAGCCGACTGAAACTGAATCTAAAGAAACGCTTGATGGATTTATTGATACGATGATTGAAATATCAGAGGAAGCTAAAAATGACCCTGAAAAGGTTCAGGAAGCACCACATACAACAATTGTAAAACGTATGGATGAAACGACAGCTGCCAGAAAACCAATTTTAAGATATTATAAGTAAAATCAGAAGTTTATAGCAAAATAATAGGAGGAGTAGAAACTTTATGTTTCACTCCTCCTAAAATTATTTAACCTTGCCTGTCCATTTTTTAAATCCACCTTGCAAAAGGTTTATATCCAAATACCCTTTTTTGTGTAGTAATTGCGCTGCGCGGGCAGATCGCGAGCTATTTTGACAGTACAAGTAAACTGGTTTATCTTTTCTGATTTCAACTAGACGTTGCTTCATTTGTGTAACAGGTATATTACGAGCACCAAGTATGTGACCTTTCTTAAATTCCTGTGGCTCCCGTACATCTATTAACTGTGCTTTTCTGTAGCCTTCTCTAAATTGTTCTTCAGTTAATGATTTTAGATATTTTCTTTGCTTTAAAAATCGTAAAACAGCATATACAATAATAGCTACTGTTAAAGCGATAGGTAAAATAATTTGTAAGTCCATCTTTTATCCCCCATATTTTCTCTTTTACTACTTACCCTATTATATTGTCGTTAGCTTAATAATTCAAAGTATTTCTTTTAAGTTTTTATGTTAAAATGCTATTTATGCCTCTACATCAATAAAAAGTCATGATTAAAATTTTGCAACTGCGAAAAAAGATTAAATACGATTATAATCAGGTGGTTAGCTTAAAAATTCATCAAAATAACTCCTTTTTCGCTGTTTTTCTAGGTTTGACATTTTGATAATCATTCGTTCTAATCACAAGATATAGATTTTGTAAAAAATATAGATACTATATATTGTTATTATTTCATTAAAATGATAAAGTGAAAATAGAATAAAGGAGATACACATCTCCTTGCAAAAGGAGTGATGATATTGTCGATTGCTGTTGAAGAACGCAAGACGATTGATGTTGCACAGTTGAATAAAGATATTGAAGCATTTCCCCAGGTTCATCCGGTAACAGCGGATATGCACCTAACCCATAAAGGCGTATCACGGCTAGTGATGCTTGACCGGTATGCTTTTAAGGACACACAAAAAAAGACACTTAAAGAAGGGGATTTCGTTGTTCTTACCGTAAAGGCTGATCCGAAGTTCCCTGCCCGCGGAGTGGGTTTCGTAAAATCAATTAATTGGGAGGACAAGCTTGCTGACATTCAGGTGGATAAAGATTTTGTATCCGTACTGGACAATGAAACAGAAGCAGCTACAGGAGTTGTACAGCGCTCCCTTGATGTAATTGACAAACCTCTAGAGGTGTTTTATGAACAGATTGCCTTACGTAATGCGACAGGGTTATCAACTGTAGAGAAAACAGAAGAAAAGCAACAGGAATGGTCATATAAATTTAACCAGGAATTGGCCAACTTGAATTTTATTCCAGCTGGACGTGTTCTTTACGGTGCAGGTGCTGAGACAGATGTAACCTATTTTAACTGTTATGTTATGCCGTACATTAAGGATTCTCGTGAAGGGATTTCCGATCACAGAAAACAAGTGATGGAAATTATGTCACGAGGCGGTGGTGTTGGTACCAATGGTTCAACATTGAGACCACGAAACACGCTAGCAAGAGGAGTGAACGGAAAATCATCTGGATCCGTTTCATGGCTAGATGATATTGCGAAGCTAACACACTTAGTGGAGCAAGGTGGCTCAAGACGTGGAGCACAAATGATAATGTTAGTAGATTCACATCCGGATATTATCGAATTTATTATTTCAAAAATGCAAAATCCAAGAATTCTCCGTTACCTAATTGAGAACACTGAAGATGAACAAATTAAGCAGCTTGCAAAAGAAAAGCTTAAGTTCACACCGCTAACAGAAACGGAAAAAGATCTTTACCAAGGAATACTAAACTATGAAACTATTCCTGGTCTTGGTGGATTCACTAAAGCTGCAATTAGAGAAGCGAAAGAAAAGTTAGCTACTGGCGGAACCTATTCCGTACATAATGCTGAATTCCTAACTGGTGCCAACATTTCCATCTGTTTAACTAAGGAATTGATGGCAGCTATTGATACGGATGATATGTACGATCTGCGCTTTCCAGATGTTGAAAACTATACCAAAGAACAAATGAAGGAATATAATGAAAACTGGCATGAAGTTGGCGATGTTCGTAAATGGCAAGAAATGGGTTATGGAGTACGTGTTTATCGCCGTGTTAAGGCTAAGGAACTGTGGAATTTAATTAATATTTGCGCAACCTACTCTGCTGAACCAGGTATCTTTTTCATTGATAACGCAAATGAGAAGACAAATGCAAAGGCGTATGGGGACCAGGTTGTAGCAACCAATCCGTGTGGTAAAAAATTTGCCTCACATTAAACATCGGATGAATTGTCTGGAAGGCTAAGGGTTTCTACCTATGCTAATCAGCAGCCAAGCCTTAGTAGGGATACTAGGAAGGTTCAGAGACTAGATTCGAACCACTAGAACAGTGATGAGGAATCCACGAGCGTCCGATACTTATACAGGTAGATATCTAGTATAAGTAAAGATATAGTCCGATACTCAAGTGAAAACTTGAGATACAGGATAAAGAGCCTGTAACAACAATTGGAACAGCCGTTAGCACCATATTCAGTTTGTAATTTAGCAGCCGTTAATTTAGCGGAAATGGCTAATCGTAATACAAAATCAATCAACTTTGAGAAACTTGCAGAAACAGTTCGTACAGGGGTACGGATGCAGGACAATGTAATCGACGCAACACCATATTTCTTAGCTGAAAATAAAAAACAAGCACTTGGTGAGCGCCGCGTAGGTCTTGGAGTTATGGGACTGCATGATTTGTTAATTTACTGTGAAACTGAATACGGTTCAGCAGAAGGTAACAAATTAGTAGATCAACTTTTTGAAACCATTGCAACCACTGCATATCGGACATCAATTGAGCTAGCAAAAGAAAAAGGTAGTTTTCCATTTCTAATTGGTGAATCTGAAACCGAAACGTTAGCACTTAGAAATGCATTTATTAACACTGGTTATATGAAAGAGATGCCAGAAGATATCAGACAGGATATTTTAAAATATGGTATTCGTAATTCTCATCTATTAACTGTTGCTCCAACTGGGTCCACTGGGACAATGGTTGGCGTTTCAACTGGTTTAGAGCCATATTTTTCATTTACGTATTATAGAAGCGGTAGACTTGGTAAGTTTATCGAAGTAAAAGCAGATATTCTTGAAAAATATCTAAAAAATAATCCTGAGCAGGATCCTGACAACTTACCAAAGTGGTTTATCACCGCTATGGAACTCGCACCTGAGGCACATGCAGATACACAGTGTGTCATTCAGCGTTGGGTGGACAGTTCAATTTCCAAAACGGTTAATGCTCCTAGAGGATACACCGTTGACCAGGTAGAAAATGTTTATCGTAAGTTATATAAAGGTGGAGCTAAAGGCGGTACTGTGTATGTTGATGGTAGCCGTGATTCACAGGTTTTAACATTAAAGGCAGAAGAAAATTCATTTGAGGATAATACAGACGAAGTTTCTGCACCAACAAAACCGAAAGTAGTATTGATGGACACTGTGCATGAATTGGAAAAAACCAATGTTACAATCGGTTCTGAAGTTGGAGATACTTGTCCAGTTTGCCGTAAAGGCAGTGTTGAGGATATGGGTGGATGTAATACATGTACCAATTGTGGTGCACAATTAAAATGTGGTTTATAAGCCCTTGAACAAAATTATTAATAAAAAGCCTAAATTCAATTGAATTTAGGCTTTTTATTTGTTCTACTATACGTTTCAATTCATAACAATCGGGAACACCCAAAATAGATAAAATGATGAGGAGGATGTAATTTTTGGTACTACCGTTTACACATGAACCATTTACAGATTTTACAAAAAAAGAAAACCGTAAAGCATTTGAAGATGCATTAGAACAGGTGAAAGGTGAATTTGGAAAAGACTATAATCTTGTAATAGGTGGAGAGCGGATTGCTACAAAGAAGAAAAATCAATCGATTAACCCTTCTAACAAGGAACAAGTGATTGGAACAGTATCCCAAGCAGACACAGAACTAGTGGAAAAAGCATTCCAATCTGCAAAAGAAGCTTTTAAAACATGGAGCCAATGGGATCCAAAAGTGCGTGCGGAAATACTATTCCGTGCTGCTGCTATTGTTCGCCGTCGTAAACATGAATTTTCTGCCACAATGGTATATGAAGCTGGAAAACCATGGGGTCAAGCAGATGCTGACACCGCAGAAGGTATCGACTTTATGGAATACTATGGCCGTCAGATGATTGAATTGTCAGAGGGAAAGGAGATAAACGATAGACCTGGTGAAAACAATGAATACATTTATCAGCCAACTGGTGTAGGCGTGACTATTCCACCATGGAATTTTGCTTTTGCAATAGTTTGTGGAACTACTATAGCACCCATTGTAGCTGGAAACACCGTTTTACAAAAACCTGCTGAAGATACTCCAATAATCGCAGCTAAGCTGGTTGAGGTCCTCGAGGAAGCTGGTCTGCCAAAAGGCGTTTTAAACTTTGTACCCGGTGACCCTAGTGAGATTGGAGATTATCTCGTTGATCACCCAACAACTAAGTTTGTGAACTTCACAGGTTCTCGTGCAACTGGAACACGTATCTATGAAAAAGCTGCGAAAGTTCAGGAAGGGCAGAAACACCTCAAACACGTAGTAGTAGAAATGGGAGGAAAGGATACAATTATTGTAGATAAGGACTCTGATCTAGACCTTGCTGCGGATTCGATTGTTAATTCCGCATTCGGTTTTCAAGGTCAAAAGTGTTCAGCCTGTTCACGGGCAGTTATTCATGAGGATGTATATGATGAAGTATTAGAAAAGTCAATTGAATTAACTAAGAAATTATCAGTTGGTGACCCTGTAAACGATACATTCATGGGACCAGTAATAAATCAAAAGCAATTCGACAAAATCACAGGCTATATTGACATTGGTAAAGAAGAAGGGGAATTGAAATTTGGCGGTGAAAGTGAAAGCTCAAAAGGATACTTCATTCACCCAACTATATTTGCCGATTTAGATTCAAAAGCAAAAATTATGCAGGAAGAAATTTTTGGACCGGTTGTTGGGTTTACGAAAGCAAAAGACTTTGACCACATGCTCGATATTGCTAATGATACTGATTATGGATTAACAGGTGCTGTTATTTCCAATAACAGAGAGCACCTTAATCGCGCACGCAAAGAATTTAACGTAGGTAATTTATATTTCAACCGTGGTTGTACAGCAGCAATCGTTGGGTATCATCCGTTCGGTGGGTTTAAAATGTCAGGTACTGATGCAAAAGCCGGTGGTCCCGATTACCTGCAAAACTTTTTACAGGCAAAGACTGTATCCGAACAGTTATAAGAACCTTATTTCAAAAAAACTAGTCAAATTAATTGGCTAGTTTTTTCTTTTCTGCACTTAAGGAATATGATTTCAGAGATGATTAGTTTAAGAATAAGTTCTGTATTTACTAGTAAAGACGGAGGAGAATGCCGAGTTTTTCTAAACAGTAAAGAAAGGATCGTAACTTTCTTTCTGCAAGAATGTAACTAAGAACTTTAATTGACGATTAGCCAAGTTTTATAACTTGTCTAGCAATAATTGTTGTTGTATGCTTTTTAAAGAAACAATGTTGCGCATACTAAAAAATTATTCATTGAAATGGGGAAATTCGATGCCAACTCCAAGCATGGAAGACTACATAGAACAAATTTATATTCTAATCGAGTCAAAGGGCTATGCCCGAGTCTCAGATATTGCTGAACAATTGACTGTACATCCATCTTCAGTTACTAAAATGGTTCAAAAACTCGACAAAGATGATTATTTAAATTACGAAAAATATCGTGGTTTTATTCTAACACCAAAAGGCAAAAAAATTGGTGAACGTCTTGTTTTTCGTCATGAGTTATTGGAACAGTTTCTAGAGATAATCGGTGTGGACAAGGATAAGATATATGAAGACGTAGAAGGAATTGAGCATCACCTAAGTTGGAATTCAATTGATCGTATCGGTGAACTGGTACAATACTTTAAAACTGACAAAACGAGATTGGATGACTTAAGAAAAATGGAACACGAAAAATAAAAAATGTAATATTGTTATTTGCTCTGTTCTATTTAACTGTTAATCCGCTTACTATGTAAAAAGACACCATAAGGAGTTGACCAATGAAAATTGATGTTGTATTTTCTGGTGGTGGGGTTAAGTCTTTTGCATTCTTGGGCGCATTACGTAGTATGGAAGCTAATAACCTTGACATCGAACGAGTTGCTGGTACTTCAGCAGGAGCTATCTTAGCAGGATTACTTGCAGCTAACTATTCGAGAAGTGAAGTTGAGAATATCATTACTCAGTTGAACTTACAGGATTTTACCGATCCACCAATAGTAAGTAAATTAATTCCATTGAGTAAATGGTTTTACCTTTATTATAAGATGGGAATATATAAAGGTGAATTACTGGAGAAATGGATATTTAACCACCTCGCAGCCAAAAATATTTATACTTTTAGTGATCTTAGGTCGGGTTATTTAAGGATAGTGGTAAGTGATCTGTCACTGGGTAAACTAATCGTTATTCCCGACGATTTAGAGCGTGTTTATGGTATTGATCCTATGCATTTTTCAGTTGCAAGTGCCATTCGAATGAGTGCTGGGTATCCCTACCTTTTTATACCTAAAAAATTGGCAAACAAAACAGCCAAAAGAAGTATTATGGTGGATGGTGGACTTTTAAGCAATTATCCCTTATGGATTTTTGATAAACAAAACGGGAAAAATTTACGACCCGTATTAGGAATCAAGCTTAGTGATGATGTAGAAACTAAGGACCCAAACAAAATTAAAAACGTTTTTGACATGTCTCAAGCACTCTTTACTACTATGAAGCAAGCCCATGATCTAAGATACATTTCAACTGCACATCAAAAGAACACTATTTTTATTCCAATAAAACAAGTAGGGGCTACAAACTTCACTATAAGCGAAAACGTAAAAAGTAACTTGATAGCACTTGGAGAAAAAAGTACACACGAGTTTCTCGCAAACTGGCCAAATTAGTATGTACAACTATATGAGAATACACGAAAAAACCGAGCCTTCTTAAAAAGTAGCTCGGTTCTTTCTTTTATGTTTATTTCCGTCGATAACCCGTAGATGACTTGCACGCTTACTTGGCTTTCTTTTAATTAGTAAGGATTGTTTTTTAGTAGCGCTGTCAGAAACAGTATTATTTGGAGTGTATTTCGATTTCGATTGTCTAACAGCATTTTTGTATTTTTTCATATCATTTGAAGTTGACCTTCTTTTGAAAAAGAAAACATAAACTAACGCGAATATTGCGAGACCAATTCCTAGCATAATCATAATACTAGTTAAAAAATTTACTGTATTGGTAAATAGTTGCGTGAGTAAACCAATTGTGGCTAAACCTAAAACCGCATAGATAAATACAGAAAATTTATTACGAAGCATCAGTTGCCCTCCTTTCAAATGATACAGGTATTTTAATACCTTTATTTTCTGCTACTTTTGGTTCATTAGCTAGTTCTTATGTTGAAAATACTTTCTACAATAGATTCTTTCCTTATTAGCTTAAAATATTCAACACTTAATGTCTTTTTTCAGGTACTCTAAAAAGTCATGATTACCTGTTAACACCATTTTACTAGAAAAAGACATCTTTCACTAGCTTTCTGTAAATAAAAAATTACTACTGATAAACATAATATGTTTGTTTACTATTGGCTATACTAGGTGACGGAGGTGTATGTTTATGGAAAACAAAGAACTTGAACAAAATAAACAAGAAAAGTCATACTCCTTATTGTCCAGATCATTATTGACAGGCTTTATTGGTGGAGTGATGTGGGGGACATTTGGAGTTATCCTGCATTATTTTAACTTTACTGTTGTTAGCCCAACGTCTTTTTTATTGCGATCCTGGTTAAATGCAAAATGGACGCATGAATGGCTGGGTGATGTCATTGCACTTGTAATAACTGGTGTACTTTCTATTATAGTTGCTTTACTATATTACGTGCTTCTTAAAAAAATGCGTTCCATGTGGATTGGGACTATTTATGGCATTAGTTTATGGGGTATAATTTTTTTATTACTTCAACCTATATTTCCAAATATACCACCATTAAATGATATTGGCATTAATACAATTGTAACCACCTTGTGCCTTTTTATTATATACGGTACTTTTATAGGTTACTCCATTTCCTACGACTACCATGACACAATAATTCGTGGAAGCAAAAAAAACAAGGATAAAGAACAAAACAGCTAATCGATGGCTGTTTTTTTTGTTTTATATTCAGTAAAACATCAACCAAGCCTGTTACAAATGATTTTC
>NZ_JBMERP010000018.1:0-55729 GCF_049310925.1 Virgibacillus sp. DJP39
ATCAGGGAGTATTAAGTTCCCTTTAAAAACAAAAAAATTCCAGCATTAGTCGCTGGAAACCTTTTCGTTCTTGCTTTTATTAGAAACCTTAGAAAAAGAAAAGGCGTGCACGATTTTAATGACTGGCCGGGCAAGTAATTGAGCACTTGCAATAATAAAAAGAATAATTGCGGCCGTCTGGGTTGAATGGAATAAAAACAGCACACTTCCAACCAAAAATTCTAATCCTAAGGTAAAGTCATTCATCAATGAGATAAGTCTATATTTTTTGTTGAATGATATTTCGTAGGTTCCCATTTGAAAATCAAGGAAATCCTTTTCGTCTTTGATATTTGGCATATAAAAACCTCCATTATTGTCTTTAATCCTATACCCATATTAAGGAGTAAAATAAACATTTTGGAGGTTTATATACGTCTTTATAAAATGCACTTTCCGTAAGTTTGTTTAATCTTCACAGTTGATGAAAAATGCGACATAGTGAAAACTCTTATGACGCCACCGTGCCGGCAGAATACTTCGCTTTCCACGGGCACGGCCTCAGTCTCCTTGCCCCGGCAAGGGGTATGCCGATGTTGTCCGCAAAGGACGGTTTTAGTCGGCCCTCATCATTTACGCTTCTTCCGGGGTCTTCGACTCGCGCTGTTCCCGTAGGAGTCTTCGTATTCTGCCTTCACTAAAAAGTGCGCATGACCCCTATGTTTGACTGGGACTCCTTCACCCTTGAGAAGAAAGCTATCTAAGCTGCGGAAAAATGCGAGACTCCTGTGGGAAAGGAACAGTCTGAAGACCCCGCAGTGAGCGGTTTTTGCTCCGAGGAGGCTGAAGCGTTCCCCACGGAAAGCGAGTGTTTTTCTGTAGCGCCGGATTAACAACAATTTAGTAAAGGTTGCCAGGAAATAAACATACAGTTACGTCGCAGTCTATACATTTTGCGTCAAAAACAACACTCTTTTAGAAAACAGCCTTACAAAAATATAATTACTAATATACCAACGATAAAGCAATAGAAAGCAAAATACTTAAGGTTTCCGCGTGCCATAATATTCATAAACCATTTTAAAGAGAAGTATGTTGCCAGAATAGAAGCTGCAAATGCCAATATGTATGGAATTGAAAATAAAGTGATATCACCAATCGACATAATTGTGATTCCAAGACTAACTGGAATGTATAGTAAGAAAGAAAAACGCAAAGCGGTTTCTATCTTCATGCCAACTAACATTGCAGCAACGATTGTAGCGCCTGATCTACTAATACCAGGAATTAATGCAACTGATTGGGCCAGTCCAACAATAATTGCATCTTTTACTTTAAGATCTCCATCATTCTTTCTACCTCTTAAATTACGGATGATCCAAAGTGCTGCCCCTGTTATCAACAATGTTATTCCAACAACAGAGACTGTACTGAGCTCTTTACTAATATAGTCCTCAAATAAAAGTCCGAGGACTCCGGTAGGGATAGTTGCAATAATTAAATAAAGTACAAATTCAAAGTCGTCTTTTTCATCTGACTTTTTGGTTATGACATAACTCAAACTGTTTTTTGTTAATCGTAAAATGTCTTTCCAATAGATAATTAAAACAGCAATTAATGAACCGAAATTGACCAGAATTTCGAATGATAATCCTTCAATTTCTATGCCGAATAACTCCTGAAGGATGACTAAATGGCCACTCGATGAAATAGGGATAGGCTCAGTAAATCCCTGTATAAGGCCTAAAAATAGATGTTTAATTAATACCCAGAGTTCTGTTACACCTTCCAATATGAATACCTCCATTTTTTTGATTTATTAATAGACATTTATCACGAATAGGTTATTAATTGAATAGTCTAGTTGTTAGGAGGATGAGAATATGAATAATAGTCGTAACCACAAACATATATATGATTTATGTAGACAACACATGCACGCATATGTACTTGCTGAAACAAATGATGGTCAAAAGTTTGATGGCATTATAACTGGAATAGATAATGAAAATGTTTATTTTGCTGTACCGATTGACCCAAATGATCCGGAAATGCAAATGAACAACAATTCGTATCGAGAAGAACGTTATGGTTTTGGTGGATATGGCGGCTACGGGTATGGCTACCCAGGATATGGTTATGGGTATGGGTATGGGTATGGCCGTCCGCGCAGGTTTAACAGACTCGTTTTACCACTTGCTGCCCTTGTTGCACTAAGCACATTATCCTGGTATTGATAGCTGCTTATCGCAATAACATAAACCCTTGCCGGGTAAAAAGGCAAGGGTTTATGTGAATTAAAATTGTGTTTTCCAAAGCATATTGCTTATGCCTTATTATCGCCCTTAAGTACTCCTTCTGACAATACAAAAACTGCAATTGAAAGAATTACCGCAAGTACAAGTGTATGCATAAGGTTGAACGAGGTTCCACCCATACTAGTTAAAATATAGGAAAGAACACCACTAAGAAATAAAGACCAAATAAATGTCCAGATAAACCGCATAAATAACACCTCATTTTTTATCTACATTCCTTGTACAGTTTACCAAATACGCATTCAATTGAAAAGTCTTTTAACAAAAAACTGTTTAAGAAGGTTGGTATATATGACAATATGTGTAACAAATTGTTTTCATTGGGTTGGTTTTCATCTTGTTAATCGATTAATTGAGAATGATTATGCTGTTGATGGTATAGCAAATCTTTCTACAAAAAAAGAGGAAGAGCTTTATTTAATGGTTGGTCGAAACAGTAACTTTTCATTATTCAATAATGTTAGCGAAATAAAGGACAATGTATACACAGATGCAATTTTAATAAACCCTGAGGAACCGATTTATTTTCAAACTTCAAGAACCTTTACGGTAGGGGTAGATCTAGGTAACCCGGATTTTGTTGCACTCCACACTCCATTACTTTTTGGTGAATGGATGCCGATGGATGAAGAAGGCATATTTGTTAACGATCAGTATATTGCCTTTGATTCGAATGAATTTCAAAATGAGGCGATACACATCAATGATTTTATTGATTGCTTTATGCAATGGTTAAATGCTTGTTCTATGCCCAATTTAATAGCGTTGACGCCAAATCAGAGTGTGATTGGGGAGGAAGGAGACCCTGGAAAATATATATATTTGAGAAAGGAAAGACCCCTTGAAGAACAGGTCAATCTCCTCGTCAATCATTATGAAAAAGTAAAGAATAACTAAATGTAATATAAACTTAAACGTATAATTCATTTACGTCTACACATTTAAACGATACAATTAGGTGTACAAGTACTTGTTTGACAGTGATGTATGTAGATTGGGGTGCAAACATTGAAGAAATTATATGCCATCCTTATCCTAATTAGCCTTCTAACATTATACGGATGCGGTGAGTTCCGAGATACGGGGCAAATACAAAATGTGGGAATGTTAGTAGAAGGTACCGTAGATGACCAGGTATGGAATGAAAAAGGCTATGAGGGGCTAAAGGAAATAGAAAAAAAACTCGATGTAAATGTTTTTTATAAAGAAAATATTGGGACACAGCAGGAAGTGACAGATGCTGTGGATGAGTTTGTCAGCAATGGTGTAAATTTAATTTTTGGACATAGCAACTCATACGGAAAATATTTTGTAAACATTTCTGATTTATACCCTGATGTACAATTTGTATATTTCAACGGTGGATACCACGCTGAGAATGTTACAAGTTTAAACTTTAATTCAGATGCTATGGGATTCTTCGGGGGTATGGTGGCAGGGGAAATGACCGATTCCAATGAGGTTGGTGTTATTGCTGCATATGAGTGGCAGCCTGAAATAGAAGGATTTTACGAAGGAGTAAAGTTTCAAAACCCAGAGGCAGATGTACATATAAATTATGTTAATAGCTGGAGCGACAAAGAAACAGCATTAAAAATATATGAAAAAATGAAAAGTGAAGGTGTAGACGTTTTTTACCCAACAGGGGATGCATTTAGTGTTGATATTATTAAACAGGTCAAGAAGGATGATTTGTATGCAATTGGATATGTAACTGACCAACATTACCTTGGAGAGAATACAGTTCTGACCAGCACTGTACAACATGTGGACGAGCTTTATACGTTAGCAGCAAAAAAGTTTAATAGAAATCAACTTGAAGGTGGTATATTGGTTTATGACTTTCAAGACGATGTGATTTCACTTGGGGAGTTTAGTCCTGCTGTGCCAGAGGAATTCCAGGACAAGATAGAAGCTATCATCAAGCAATATAAAAAAAACGCTTTATTACCTAATGAATAAATAATGGATACTACTATCCTTGCTTTTGTACTTGCAAGTAAGGGTGGTATGCATTAAAATTAGTACCAAGTCATAATAATTGATAATAATACTTTCTTATAAGGGGATGGAAAGATGAATGTTGGTATACTAGGCACAGGTCATTACGTTCCAGCCAATGTCGTCACAAATAAGGATATGGAAAAGATAGTAGATACAAGTGATGAATGGATCAGAACAAGAACCGGAATTGAAGAACGTCGAATAGCTGGAGATGATATTGAGACATCTGACATGGCCTTTTTTGCAGCGCAGCAAGCCATCAAAGAAGCAAATATTGATCCAGAAGAAATCGATTTGATTCTCGTCGCAACAGTAACTCCAGATACACCTTTTCCGTCTGTAGCAAATATGTTACAGGACAGACTGGGAGTAGGGACTGCAGCATCAATGGATATTGGTGCAGCCTGTTCAGGATTCATGTACGGTTTAATCACTGCAAAGCAATTTATCGAAACAAAGACATACAAAAAAGCATTGGTAGTTGGCGTGGAGAAGCTGTCCAAAATTACCAATTGGGAAGACCGCAATACATGTGTTTTATTTGGTGACGGAGCTGGCGCAGCAATTGTTGGTGAGGTATCAGAAGGCAAAGGGATCCTGTCATTTGAATTAGGCTCTGACGGTTCCGGCGGAAAGCATTTATACCAGGATGAAAATAAACATCTAATTATGAATGGTCGTGAAGTGTTTAAATTTGCTGTAAGGCAGATGCCACAGTCGTCAGTAAATGTCATAGAAAAAATTGGATATAATAAAGAAGACGTTGATTACTTGATCCCACACCAGGCAAATATCCGCATCATGAACGCTGCGAGGGAACGGTTAGGTATTTCCGAAGATAAGATGGCAACCTCTGTTAAGAAGTACGGGAATACGTCGTCGGCCTCGATACCAATCGCGCTTTCAGAAGAAGTTAAAAGCGGGAAAATTAAGGATAATGATCTAATTGTAATGGTTGGATTTGGCGGTGGCTTAACCTGGGGTGCAATTGCACTCAGATGGGGTATTTAAAACAGAATTGTACGTGTAATAGGAGGGGTTTGTAATGGAGCAAAAAAGAGTAGTAATAACCGGGTTGGGTGCGGTTAGCCCAGTTGGTAACGACGTAGCCAGTACGTGGGATAGTATTGTTTCTGGGAAATCAGGAATTGATACGGTCACAAGAGTAAACAAAGACGATTTTCCGGCTAAAGTAGCTGCAGAATTAAAGGGTTTTGACCCGACGCTATTTATGGAAAAAAAAGATGCACGTAAAATGGACCGTTTTACACAATATGCAGTTGCTGCATCTAAAATGGCTGTTGAAGATGCCAAGCTAGATATTAACGACTCGAATGCAAGCCGAGTTGGTGTATGGATTGGTTCTGGTATTGGCGGTATGGACACTTACGAAGAACAGCACAACAAATTTTTGGAGCGCGGTTACAAGCGGGTAAGTCCATTTTTTGTCCCAATGTTGATTCCTGACATGGCTGCTGGTCAAGTTTCCATTCAATTAGGTGCAAAAGGAATAAATTCATGTACAGTAACAGCATGTGCTTCAGGGACAAATTCCATTGGAGATGCTTTTAAAGTAATCCAGCGTGGTGATGCAGATTGTATGATAACTGGTGGTACAGAAGCACCAATTACCAATATGGCATTTGCAGGATTTTCATCTGCGAAAGCATTATCAACCAATCCGGATCCGAAAACAGCAAGCCGCCCATTTGACCAAAACCGTGATGGATTTGTTATGGGAGAAGGTGCAGGAATTCTAATTCTTGAATCATTAGAATCTGCATTAGAACGTGGTGCTCATATTTATGGAGAAATCGTTGGTTATGGTTCTACTGGGGATGCCCATCATGTTACAGCTCCGTCGCCAAATGGAGAAGGTGCTGCTCGTGCAATGCAAGAGGCGATAAAAGATGCAGGTATTGAGTTCTCAGATGTAGATTATATAAATGCGCATGGAACAAGTACCGATTTAAATGATAAATTTGAAACGATGGCAATCAAACAAGTATATGGAGAGCACGCATATAAACTTGCAATCTCATCTACAAAATCAATGACTGGTCATTTACTAGGAGCGGCAGGTGGAATAGAAGCTGTAATAGCTATGAAATCCATTACTGACAATATCATCCCACCAACGACAAACTATGAAACACCCGACTCTGAATGCGATTTGGATTATGTTCCAAACGAAGCTAGGAAACAGAAAGTCAATGTCGTTATGAGCAATTCACTTGGATTTGGTGGTCACAACGCATCTTTAATATTTAAAAAGTATGAGTAACGCTAATAGAATTAATTAAAAATTTAAAACCAAAATGAAAGAAATGGTAGAAGGATTAATAGTCCAGTACCATTTCTTTTTTTTATTATATCACTTTGACCAATTTTCGGAAGTTTACCAGCTAATGTCAGGAAAATGCCAGCCGAGACTGATAATTTATCAGCCAAACCAAAATACTTATCTCTATCATCATTAATGATACTAGTTTTGCATATAGTTTAAAAAAGTGGACAAGTATAGGTGGGGATAAAATGCTTAGATTATTTTTGTTTTTGTTGGGCTTTGGACTAGCTGTTGCTGGTGGTGTCATTCTTATAACTTATGTAAATTTCATACCAGCAGGACTGGCATGGGCAGACTTTTTTATTTATATCAGGAGTAGACCTGAATGTTACTTTTTGCCGGTGGGTCTTGTCTTAATATCAATTGCTTTGTATGGCTATCCTTACAAATAGGAAAAATATAGATAACCATCGAATATTTTTCTAACATCGTGGTCATAATGTATTTTAAAAGGTGGCATACAAAGTGAGGTTTTTCAATGTTATATTTACATGATGTTTGGGTGAATTGGTTTGAGGGTGAAGAAAATGGCTACAGTGTTTGTTTTTTTCATGAATGGCGAAAAGAAGACGGAATTGAACTGTTAGACCAAGTCCCGCTACTATACATAAATACTGAGCTATACCGATACATTGAGGATAATATGCATGACCTACCTAAAGATTTATTAGACCTTATATGTAAACGTGGGTATATTCGAAAAGGGCAGGAACGTATTGTGTTGGATTATGCTTGTGTTGTGACAGACGGTAAAGATATTATCGCCTTTGACACAATCGGGTATGACATTCCTATTCGAAAAAGCAGATTAATTCCACGTCAGGAACAACAAGTATTCGATATGATAGCCGATGCAAAAGTTCAAAGTTTTAAGCTTGATGAAAAGATGAAAGAAAAAACACATCACATCCTATCAATGGAACCTGAACTGATCTACGGATTAACACGACGGGAACGCCAGCTAAAGCAACTACTTATGATGGCGCTTGATCAATTACGTACAAGTAACAACCATGAAGAACTTCGTTACTGGCTTACAGAATGGGACCCCAAAAAATATCCATATATTAAATTCATGGATCCTAGTAAAATATGGCAGGCACTTTATGAGGGAGTCAAGCCTAGTTGGACTGCGGAACACGAGAATTTTTGCAGGAAGTTAATCAAAGGACAGCCATTTTTGGAAAAGCTTTGGGAACTGGAACAGGTAAATGAAGGCAAACCATCAAAACAAAATTAAACAAAAGTATAAGTGATACAATTAAAAAAACTAGACAGTGAGCATTCGCTCAACACTGTCTAGTTTTATTTTGGTTGACTATAGCTACTTTTTTACTCGACCTAATCCGATAGCCTTCTTTGCTTTTGCAAGGTTTTTATTGGCTACTCTTGCAGCACGATTTGCTCCATCGTCCAGAATATCATCCAGTTTTTCAGAGTTGATCAAGTCATTATAACGTTGTTGAATTGGTGCTAATACGTTTATGACTGATTCAGCAACAGCGGCTTTAAATTCACCATAACCAACACCTTCAAAATCTGCTTCAACATCTTTAACTGACTTGTCAGTGCAACTTGCCAATATCGTCATCAAATTAGCAATACCTGGTTTGTTCTCTTTATCAAATTTTACAATACCTTCTGAATCTGTCACAGCACTTTTAATTTTCTTCTCAATTTTCTTAGGTTCATCCAGCATTGAAATAAATGCCTTCTCGTTGTCATCAGACTTACTCATTTTTTTCAATGGGTCCTGCAATGACATGATACGAGCACCAACCTCGGGCATGCTGATATCAGGAACAGTAAAGATATCATTGAATTTATTATTGAATCGTTGTGCTAAGTTTCTTGTAAGTTCGAGATGCTGTTTTTGATCATCCCCAACAGGTACAATATCCGTATTGTATAACAATATATCAGCCGCCATTAAAGGGGGATACGTTAATAAAGCTGCCGACACAGCTTCTTTACCATTTGACTTATCCTTGAATTGAGTCATTCGCTCAAGTTCACCAATATAGCTAATTGATTGTAATATCCATCCCATCTGAGTGTGTGCGGAAACCTCGGATTGAATGAATAGAGTCGCTTTCTCGTGATCAATCCCTGCAGCAAGATATAGGGCTGCTAGCGAACGAATATTTTGCCTTAGTTTAAGTCGATCCTGTGGCACCGTAATTGCGTGCTCATCAACTATACAGAAATAGCAATTGTGATCATTTTGTAATTCAACAAAATGTTTCATTGCTCCAATGTAATTACCAATTGATAATGTTCCACTAGGCTGAATCCCTGAAAAAATTGTTGACATGTTTTTCCCTCCGTTAAATAAAGTGTTTAAGGGATAGTTGAGCATCAAAAAAAGCTCATTTATCGCCTTAGCAAGGGACGAATGAACCGCGGTGCCACCCTAATTATCTCACTGTTAGACAGTTAGATCACTTTAAATTCAAACTAGCTCTAAAGTCCAATTCCAATTCACCTTGATACTTGTTTTCACCAACCACAAGCTCTCTATAAATCAGTGGGCAATTGTACTACGCCTTTATCATTGCTATTGATGTTGATTTTTAATTATTATATATAGTCCTTTAACGAAATGCAAGAGAAAACGTCAATGTTTTAGAATGTTTGGGGCATGAAAGTTAGATGACAATGGGGCAAAGAGAAAAAAGAGCTTCATCAGGGGCATGAAGCTCAAAGAAGATAGCCATAAAAGAATAGTATCACAGATGTAAAGAACTTAAAGATTTATATGTAGTACGTCCATTGATGAATGCCTACAATTTTATAATTGCTTGCCAGAACTTTTCTAATTCTTTGTTTCGATTGCACTACCTGGCTCCAATCATGAACTTTATTTGTGGTAATCTCTTCATTAGGAAACAGGATAGGTAATTCCCTTCTGCAGTTGGTCATAATCGTAGGAAGTTATCTTTGTATATGGGGAGTCGGTTCTATTTAAAGATAGTAATTGCTTTGCTAGTTTTTTATGTTTATCTGTTAACTTTGAGGATATTGTATTTAAACTTTTCATGTATTGATTAATTTGGGTTGGAAATATAAACGGCTTATCTAAGGGTGCCTGGTATAGGGTGAATGATGGGTTGATAAAAACTACGGAAGCATCAATTATTTGGGGAGTTGATCCAAGACTGTGGAGTAATTGGCGTAATAATGACTCGCTTCTACTCAACTGGTGTAGCGGATTAATTACTTCTAACCTGGGTTTCTTAAATAGCTTATCAGATGCGTATAAATAATCCCCTTCATAGTTTTTCCCTTCGTTAAAATAGATCTTTCCTGGTGCAATAATGAGGAGTCCATTTGGAAGGTAGTATTATTTACTTCAAGTAACAAATCATTTAGTACCAAACATTCGCATTCTAGTTTTTTTGTTAAGGTATCAAATAACACCTCTCCTTTATGGCTTTTTGTAGGTTGAAATAATGCTGCTTATCCTTAGTGTCTAAGTTCTTTCGCTTGTTCAATAGTTTTAGAATTGTTAATTCCTTTGACTGAGTACGTGATTTAAAAGACATAGTTCACATCCTTTTTTAAAATCTAATTTTATAATATGATGGAATGGAAAATTTGCAATATTTGAATGCAAGCGAAACAAATTATTCTCTCCCTATTAACAGTTTATGAACCAAAGCGCATAGATAAACCTAACTAGTTTATTAGTATTCTGGCTTTAAATCAGCGAACGTTAAGCAGGCCTAATACGATTATCGCAAAATAGTGAAATTATTTTAGCTTAGTTTCGACAGTTTTTTTAAATAAGGCGTTCATTTTTTGATTTCTTTCCTATATAATAGAGAAAAGAAGAATAGGAATAGGAATAGGAGATTGATATATTATGGGGAAGAGACATCTGGGAATATTGGCATTAGCAGTAATTCTCCTATTAAGCATAGGTGTGCCGTCATTCGTAACAGCAAGCAGTCAACAGGAAGAAGTAAATATAGCAAACAATCACGTTAAAAAACAAGTAAGTCTTCAACCTATAGATTTAAGTAAAAAACTACAGCGTTTTACATATGATGCAGGAGTTAATTTCGAGTACCCGGAAGCTGTTAGAGGAATTTATGTTACAGGACCATCAGCTGGAGGGAAACGTTTTAAAAGTCTAGTAGATTTAGTTAAAACTACCGATTTAAACTCTATGGTAATTGATATAAAAGAAGATCACGGGAATTTAACATTTAAACCAGAAGAAGGATCTCCCTATGCAGATATTGGGTTAAACTTTATTAAAGATCCACGCAAACTGGTAAAAGAACTGGAAGAAAAGGGAATTTATCCGATTGCTAGAGTTGTAGTATTTAAAGATTCAGTTCTTGCTGAGAAACATCCGGAATGGTCTTTTAAGAAAAATGGGAAAGTATGGACTAATGGTAAAGGGGAAGCATTTGTAAATCCATTCCAAAAAAAGGTATGGGAATACAATGTTGAAATAGCAAAAAAGGCTGCTGAATTAGGCTTCCAGGAGATTCAATTTGATTATGTCCGCTTTCCAGAAGGATTCGAAGATTATGATGACGTTCTTGACTATAGCCTAGGTGACTACAAAAATTCAGGTTTGAGTAATGTGCAGCGTCGTGTCAAGGCTGTAACTGACTTTGTATCTTATGCCAAAGAGGAATTGGAATATTATGATGTGGACGTTGCGGTGGATATATTTGGGTATACTGCAACCATTCCTGAGGCACCTGGTATTGGTCAAAACTTTACAAAAATCTCTAAAAATGTCGATGTTATTTCTTCTATGATTTATCCAAGCCACTGGACATCTTATTTTGATATTAAAAAACCAGATATGGAACCATATAAGCTGGTTACAGAATATGCAAAAGTAGAAAAAGAAGTATTAAGTAAAATCGAAAATGCGCCTACTTCAAGACCGTGGATTCAAGACTTTGAAGCTCCTTGGTTATATAGTGGGGCAACGAAGCAATATGGAAAGGCAGAGGTAGAAGCACAAATAAAAGCATTAAATGAGCATGGAATAAATGAATTCCTGCTTTGGAATTCAGGAAATGTTTATTCAGAGAATGTAGATTATACACCTCTGGATTAAACCAAAACTGGTACATGTTAAAAGTATCTCTACAGATTTAAAATCAAAACAGATCTATTTATAGGTCTGTTTTTTCTTAGCTTCTATAAGCTTTCTGGTTTAGGGGAATGACTTTTCGGGTATACAATATAATAGTAACTTAGGACGTAGCTGTCTTAACAAAACACGAATTGTTCGTTATAATAAGAAGGACTTCAAGAAAAGCGGGGGCATTTCGGATGATCCACCGAAAGTTTATGTAAGCATCCAGGGGCAATAAGGTGTGTGGCATTCGTTTATGCATTTTGTTTAAAAATAAAAATCTAAGGAGTAGATCAATGAATTGGTATGAAAAGTTAAACAAATATTTCCCGATAGAGGAAATGAAATCAAAGGAACATATGGACATGCTTTTAAAAGAAAAAGGGGATATTTACTATAAAGATGAAAGCCCTGATCATGTTTTAATGTTCGCTGAGTTTGACACATTTATATTCATCGATTACGTTTGGGTATCAACAGAATCAAGAGGAAAAGGAACTGGCCATAAGATAATGGAAAAACTTAAACAAAAAGGAAAACCAATTATTTTGGAAGTTGAACCTGTTGATTATGATGATACGGACACTGAAAAGCGCCTTCGTTTTTATCAGCGAGAAGGATTCAACCACGCACAGTCTATTGGATATAACCGACGTTCCCTTGCCACAAATGAAGAGACTTCAATGGAAATATTATTTTGGTCTCCAAGTGATGAATCCGAAGATGTAATTTATGAGAAAATGAAACATCTATATGAGAATATCCACACATATAAAGATGAACAATTTTATGGGAAATCGTATCAGCCGGTTGATGAAGTGCTGACCTTCGACGCGGATCGCGATTCAGAAGATATTTTAAAAAGCCTTAAGAAAACTGAGAAAGTTTAAACTTAAATAAGTAGCAAGCAGTCCTCCTCCATATTTGAGGGGCTGCTTAAAATTTTTTGAAATATTCTTCAATAACTGGTTTAATTAAAAATGTTTCTGGGTATGTTATATATAATTAACAACATTTCATGAACTTGAAAAAAAACCTTATTTTTTTAACATATAGTCTACCTTCCGCTTGACAAATGTAGTATACTTATACATATAGGTTATTTAAACTTATTTTAATCTAATAAGTTATACAAAGTTCATGGAATGACCAATATATTAGAATGAGGAGTGAAGTTTTATGGTAACACTTTATACCTCACCAAGTTGTACTTCGTGTAGAAAAGCAAAAGCATGGTTAGAGGAACATGATATACCTTTCACTGAACGGAATATATTTTCCGAACCATTGTCATTAGACGAAATTAAAGAAATTCTAAGAATGACAGAGGATGGAACTGATGAAATTATTTCAACTCGTTCTAAGGTATTTCAAAAGTTAGACGTGAATATAGATCAGTTGCCTTTGAAGGACTTGTTTCATCTGATTCAACAAAATCCTGGGTTGTTAAGAAGACCAATAATACTTGATGAAAAACGTCTACAGGTTGGGTACAATGAAGATGAAATACGCAGGTTCCTACCAAGAACAGTTCGTACATTTCAACTACGCGAAGCTCAGCGCATGGTTAACTAATTTTAATTGATTAGTTGTAAAATGATAAAAGTAAAAACGCAGACCTGGAAATAAGAAGGTACTGCGTTTTTGTTATTATTTTACATCGTGTAAACCCGTGACAAATTGATGGAAATCATATAGTATAATATACTAAATTGTCATTTTATAGGCATTTTAATTTTCAAATGATACCTTTGTAGCATACAATAAAACTATAGATAAAAATACGATCAATGAATGGTTGGTTTTGTAGGCTAAAGGGTATCGCAATAAAGATACTGCTTTTGCATAGATAGATATGGGTGAGATAGTCTCTTCCACCTAACTATTTAATAGAAGGGAGAGAAATACCATGGAAATAGAACGAATTAATGATAATACAGTTAAGTTTTATATATCCTACATTGACATTGAGGATCGTGGATTTGAACGAGAGGAAATCTGGTATAACCGCGAACGCAGTGAGCAATTATTCTGGCAGATGATGGATGAGGTCAATTATAAAGAGGACTTTAATGTAGATGGGCCACTTTGGATCCAGGTTCAGGCATTAGAAAAGGGTCTGGAAATTATTGTAACGAAAGCACAAGTTTCCAAAAATGGTGAGAATATTGAGCTATCCACTGAGAACGGAAAAACAATTGATATATCAGTAGATGAGGATATAGAAAATATGTTAGAGAACAAATTTGGCAAGGACAAGGAAGAAAAGATTGAAGAGGAAGAAGGCAGTTTGTCATTTGTTGCTAGTTTTAGTGACTTTGAAGATATAATTCAGTTGAGTCATTATTTCCAGGATGAAACCGACTCTTTCCAAGACAGTTTGTTCTATTATAATAATAATTATTACTTTTATTTAGAATTTATTGATGAGACAATTGAAGACAGCAAGCAGGAAGATGTAATTAGCAAAGTTTTCGAATTTGGTAAGGACACCGATGTAACCATTCATTATCTTGAAGAGTATGGGAAAAAGGTATTCACTGATGAAACCTTTGAGCAAGTAAGAAATTATTTCCCAGCACAACTATAAGACATCCATACTTGGGTGTCTTTTTTTAGTGTAAATAAAGTGGAACCAAAATTTATTTCTTTAACAAGACTTTAACCGTTAATCACGGCTATTGAGGGTCCCTAAAGTTTAATTATAGTTCAAGCAGGAAATTATCGATCTTTGTCGAATTAATAATGACGGAGGTGAACTTTTACCATGCTGCAAGCAAAATCGAACAGTGGTAAACTGACCACACTTGTAAGATTGACAAAGCAAGAACTACTTGAAGCTAAAAATGATATTTTTTATTGTCCCACCTGTAATGAACAAGTTTTAATCAAAGCTGGTCCAAAAACGATTCCACATTTTGCACATTATGCTAAGGCTGAATGTGCCGCAAATGATCATGGTGAAGGACCTTATCATGAGCAAGGGAAACTGCTGTTATATGAATGGTTGACAAACCAAAGGATAGAGACCGAACTTGAAAAATATATCCCTGAACTTGGACAGCGACCAGATATTCTTGTAACCTTAAATAGCCGACGGAAAATAGCAATCGAGTATCAATGTGCACGAATTCCAACTGAAATTCTTAATCAGCGTAACATAGGATACAGGGGGGCAGGGATTACCCCAATATGGATTCTTGGGGCTAAGCATTTCCACCGACTTCGGCATCATCATTTTAAAATTGATCAATTTATCCTTTCCTTTCTCCACAGATTCTCGCCAGAGTTCCCACTAACACTTTTCTTCTTTTGTCCACACACACAACAATTTATTATTATTCAACACATCTACTTAATTACATCACGCCATGCTATCGGGAGATTTAAATTTAACGCTGCAAAAGATCTTAGCTTTCCGAAAATGTTTACCAAGCAAACGTTTCCTGTAGAGAAATTATTTGAGCTTTGGAAAAATGAAAAGACAGCATTCAGGTTACAGCAGAGTAACCGAGTTTATGGATCTGAACTGGCATGGAAAAAGTGGTTGTACGAGAAAGGTGGGCATAGGGAGACCCTATCCTCGGTCGTTTATTTACCGGTTCAAGGACAATATCGAATGAAAACATCACTTGGGAACTGGCAAAGCCGGCTTATCATTGAAGTACTAGAACCGCTGCCTATAGGTGCAACCTTTACCTTAGACAGATGCTATCAGATTCTTCGCTACCGACCTCAACAACAATCCATCTTAGTCACCGGGGAAGATGACCCGGTTTATCACTATTTGAAACTTTTGAAGCAACTTAAACTCATTGATGAAGTTCAGCTTCACAGCTTCAAAAAACTGCAAAATATTACATTCCCTAAGTATATTGAAAATTCCCTTTTAGAAGATGCAAGTTTAATGAATCGTTTAATGCAATGTAGTACAATCGAATAGTGCATGATTTGTGTAAAAATTCGTATACTAAACAAGTCATTATTTTTTTACAGGAATTCAGGTAAATTTTACCGAATACTAGTAAGGTGGGTAAAAAATTGTCTGCCATGATTTGAAGTTGCATCAGTGTGAAGAGGAATAAGCTATTTTGTAAGTGAGAACAGAGGAGGATATTCAATTGGCAAAAGCATCAAAGGAATTACCAAAAAGAAGTGAATTACCGAAAGAGTTAACATGGGACTTAGAAGCGATATTTTCAAGTGATGAGGAATGGGAAAAAGAACTTAAAGATTTGAAACAGGATATTCCTGAGATTGAAAAATTTGAAGGGAAGATATCTGAGTCACCCCAAGCATTGTATGATGTATTAAAGCTCCAGGATGATTTGTCCCTGCGGTTGGCTAAGCTCTATACATATGCACATATGCGCAACGATGAAGATACAACCAACTCTTTTTATCAGGAATTGAATGCGAAGGCTGAGAATGTACTAACCATTGCATCAAGCTCGATGAGTTACATTGTGCCTGAAATCCTAGCAATTGATGAGTCTAAACTAAAAGAATTCCAATCCGATAAAGAGGAATTGGCAGTATACAAACACACCTTGGATGAGATTACCCGCCAACGTGCACATATACTAAGCCAGAAAGAAGAAGCTTTGCTAGCTGAAGCATCCGAATCAATGGAAAATGGCTCGCAAACATTTGGGATGTTGAATAATGCAGATCTAACATTTCCTGCAGTGAAAAATGAGGAAGGTGAAGAAGTAGACCTAACTCATGGCCGTTATATTGGATTTCTGGAATCCAAAGACCGTAGAGTGCGCAAAGATGCTTTTAAAGCAATGTATGACACTTATGGCAGCTTTAAGAATACATTTTCTTCTACACTAACGGGAACAATAAAGAAAGATAACTTTTATGCAAAAGTTCGAAACTATGATTCAGCACGCCATGCTGCCCTAAATGGAAACAATATTCCAGAGCAGGTTTATGAAAATTTGGTAGAAGCTGTGAATGATAAAATTCACTTACTGCATCGCTATTCTGCTTTACGTAAAAAAGTGCTGGAGCTTGATGAGCTGCATATGTATGATATGTATACACCACTTGTCCAAAATGTAGAGATGAAGATCCCTTATGAGAAGGCTCAGGAATATGTTGTAGAGAGCCTAGCTCCGCTTGGAGAAGAATATGTTAATATCGTAAAAGAAGGCTACCAGAATCGTTGGATTGATGTAGAGGAAAACAAAGGTAAACGTAGTGGAGCGTATTCATCAGGTGCTTATGGTACAAATCCATATATCTTGTTGAATTGGCAGGATAATGTGAATGATTTATTTACCCTTTCACATGAACTTGGCCATTCAGTACACAGCTATTACACAAGGAAATCACAGCCATTCCGCTATGGAAATTATTCGATTTTTGTAGCAGAAGTAGCATCAACCTGCAATGAAGCATTATTAAATGAATACATGCTGAATAATATGGAAGATGAAAAAGAGAAGCTTTACCTGTTGAACCATTTCCTTGAAGGCTTCAGGGGAACGGTATTCCGTCAGACGATGTTTGCAGAATTCGAACATGACATACACAAACGGATGCAAGAAGGAGAGGCTCTAACAGCTGACAAGCTAACAGAAATATACTACGCATTAAACAAAAAGTATTTCGGTGATGAAGTTGTTTCAGATGAGGAAATCGGCACAGAATGGTCCCGTATTCCACATTTTTACTACAATTATTATGTATTTCAATATGCAACAGGTTACTCAGCAGCAACTGCCTTAGCAAGTCAAATACTTGCTGACAAAGATGGATCAGCAGTTGAACGCTATTTAGACTTTCTAAAAGCGGGAAGCAGTGACTTTCCAATTGAAGTACTTAAAAAAGCAGGCGTTGATATGACTTCGAAGCAACCAATCCTAGAGGCACTGGATGTATTTGAAGAAAAGTTGACTGAAATGGAAAATCTGTTACTGAGATAGGGAAAACGGGTCATTTATAAATAGAAAAAACTCCTGCATTCATAGAGAATGCAGGGGTTTTTAATATAAAGGATTTTTCGTAAGTTTTATTACTCTTTATTCCTCGCAGCTGATTAAACTGTAAAGTAGCTTACCGTTTGTAGAAATACACTACTATTTTAGCGGCGCTGGAGTAGCACCAATTTGGTAAAAACAGCTACCTAGTCAACCTTACCGGAGTCTACGAAAAGCACGTCTGTGCGTAAAGGAAAAGATTGTTAAATAAATAGAAATAAACAGCAGTGGCATCGTAATGTAAAAAGGTATTAATTGCATAAAGCCCAGAATGTTTAAAAAGAACGCAAAGACAGTTAGAACTAAAAACAAATACGGCATTAGTTCCTGGATAATCATTACCCCCTTAACACTTTTAGATAATACTATGATTTAAAAAGTTAAACTATGACATTTTTGTGAAGTGGAGCCTATATAGTTGTAGTACAATAATGAAATTGATATAGTGAATTTGTGAGATAAGAAGCACAAACAAACCCCATTGTTTGAACTTAACTTTCTCCCATCCCCTTTATTTAAAAGACCTAATTATTTAAAAGACCTAAAGGATATACGAACTGCGTATATCCTTTTTACGTTAAAAAAGACAAAAGCTTTGCCACATTAAAAAGACTGCCAACAGGGTAACCGACCCCAGAAAGTTAGATTTTCTACTCTAACTTTCTGGGGTCGGTACCCAGGCAGTCTTTTTTAGCAGGTAAGAAGGTATAAATCCTTTCTTACTGCATAAGTCCAACTAAGTGGCCATTAAAGCTTGGCGATAAGCCAAGTTTTCTAAGCTATTTTTTAACATATTTCCAAAAGGAACCGTATTTAACAGGAATTTTTTCAACTGTTTGTCTAAGCTGTAACTTTTTCATTTCTTTTTCTGTTTGCGCAAGCGTCCAGTCGTAGACAACGGATATTTCTTTACTGCCAACAACGCCATAAAATGACATAAAATCCTCAAGTGCTGGTGTTTCTGCGAGCTCAGGGTCTTTATCAAGCATTTGCTTTAAAACCCTAACATAAATTTCATATGGATAAAGACCGGAAATTTTAATCCCTTGCACTTCCACTACTTGATTGAAAAAGACAATAGTTGGAATGTAATCAACTTCCATTTCATTAGTCAGCTTTAAATCGCATTGAAATGCTTTTTTTGCTGATGGTGAATGCAAGTCATTTTTAAATTCTTGCAGGTCCAAATTTACTTCCTTTGCAATATCAATCAACACATCTTCATCAGATATATTTCGTTTCTTAAGGAACAGGCTTTCCTGTGTCTTCCGTAAGAATTGTTTACCGGCTTTTTTACCTTGTAGCTCTGCCGCTTTTATAGCAAGTGACGCAATCCAAGGTGATGTGACAGGGTTGTCAATCCACAAATCACCATCACAGCTCATTCCGGTCCGCTTTGCTGTTTTATCCCAAATATCTTTCAGTCTTTTTGGTTTGTCAAACTTGTCTTTGTTTAACGTATTTAAATGGCCACTAATAATAGGGCGAATGGTGAAATAACGACCGTATTCGATAGAAAGTTTTTTGATATATGGTTCTAAAGACCAACACTCAGGACAAAGAGGATCTACAAAAACATAAATTTCTAATGGTTTCTGTACAAAATCAGTAAAGCCAGATTTCGCCGATGTGTTTGTTTGATTAAAGCTAGAAAGCTCAGCATTTTGCCAACTCACATCGATTCTCCTTTCTATTACATCGAACTCAGCACCAAGGACTGTATTTTTATCAATAGTCCATTAACATGTCTGAACCCATATTCTATTCCGGTGTGTTCATCATATGATTTGCTGTCATGGTAAGTTTTTCAAATATTGCTGTACGATAAGGCTCCTCAATTTCGGATTCAACCAGGGCCTCACTCATACATGCAAGCCATGCATCTTTTCTTTCAGGAGTAATCTCAAAAGGCAAATGGCGTCGTCTTAGCATAGGGCTACCACGATCCTCTGTATAAATCATCGGACCACCAAAAAACTGCGTGAGAAAAAGTCTCTGTTTTCTTGCTGTCTCTGTAAAATCATCTGGAAAAATCGGAATTAGTTTTGGATGTTCTCCAACACGTTTATAAAATGCAGTGACTAATTTATCTATGGAATCGAAGCCACCTATCGCCTCGAACATTGTGCCGGGTCTGGTCATTGGTTTCTCTCCTAGTATGTTTGTCTCTTTATTGTATCAACGTAACAAACCTTGGGCAAATCATCTGATTTATTTAACCGTCAATGATGAGAAAAATCGTTTAATTTTATTTGGCGTTTCTTTTTCAGTTATCCCGTGTTCTTCTATGATAGAGCGCAACATTTGTTGCCCGGCATTCCTGGATTTTGCTTCAATTTCCAGTTCATAGTCTGAGGTTCCATTATAGGTGCTGTAGTCTAGCACCAATAGTGTTCCCTGATAATTCGTTTCGTACCGTTCTGTTTTTAAACTTCCATAATAAACCAGGTCTTCTTTGGGAATTCCAAGTAAATTAAGCTGTCGACATACTTGTTCCTTCTCGAACCGTTCGCCATTTATCCAGCGTGCTGCTTCATCTTTCGTCATTGTGTCGTGGGTTTCCAGTAATCCTTCTGGGTGTGGTTCTTTTAATGTGAGAACATAACTGCCGGATTTTTCACGAATCCGTAGTGCAGCCCCTTTAACTTTTAGTTGATAGTTTGCAGTTTCAAAATAGTAGTTGGTTTGCCATGTTCCTGTTTGAGGAAATGGGAAGTAATGCAACAATTTACTAAACTCAGCCGCTGTTAATAAATTTTTATATTCAATTTCAATTTCCTGTGTCATTTGAGCACCTCCATAGGTATAGGATGGATTAACATTAATTATCGCTAAATGTTGATTGTAATGCAAAGAATTGCCATTAAATTGTGTTATGATAAGATGGAAAAGGTCGTTATCTATCTTGTTTTAAGAGGTGGTCAGAGAAATGAATTGGAAAGCATTACTTGGTCCTTATTCACAAGTGGTAGAAGAATTGAAGGTAAAATTAAAAGGAATGCGGTCGCAATTTGAATATGAATCAAGACATTCACCAATTGAATTTATTACAGGCCGGGTTAAACCAGTTACAAGTATTTTGGAAAAAGTAGAAACAAGAAATATTCCACTTGAAAAAATCGAACAAGAAATGCAGGATATTGCTGGATTACGTGTAGTGTGTCAATTTGTTGATGATATCTATAATATTGTTGATATGTTAAGATCCCGGAAAGACTTCAGGATAATTGAAGAGAAGGATTATATATCTGATAAGAAGGATAGTGGCTATCGTTCATACCATATTATTATTGAATATCCAGTTGAAACCATTCACGGTGAAAAGAAATTAATAGCAGAAATTCAAATACGTACACTTGCCATGAATTTTTGGGCAACAAATGAACATTCATTAAATTATAAGTACAAGGGAAGTATACCAAGTGAAGTGAAAACAAGACTCCAGCGTGCTGCGGAAGCCGCATTCAAGTTGGACGAAGAAATGTCAAAAATAAAAAATGAAGTACAAGAAGCACAACGAATATTTCACCGGAAATAAAGCGAATAAAGCGGTGCCAGGCACCGCCCGGAAAGGGAGATGACTGCTAAATGAAATTTGCAATTGTATCTAAGGGCGATGCTCGTTCTAATAAGATAATGGCAACGATGAAACAGTACTTAACGGATTTTGATTTGATATATGACAAAGAATCGCCGGAGCTTGTCATCTCCGTTGGTGGTGACGGTACACTGCTTGAAGCATTTCACCGCTATATCCATCGTTTGAGCGAGACGGCTTTTATTGGTGTACATACTGGGCATCTTGGATTTTATGCTGATTGGGTGCCAGAAGAGCTGGAAAAGTTAGTGATTGAGATAGCGAAAACTCCATTTCAAGTTGTGGAATATCCGCTGCTTGAAGTTAATATCCGTTCAAAATCTGGGAATAAGGAAGACACATTCCTCGCCCTGAATGAAGCAACAATTAAAACAACAGATGGATCTGTCGTATTTGATGTGGAAATAAAAGGAGAGCATTTTGAAACATTCCGGGGAGATGGATTATGCCTGTCGACGCCTTCTGGTAGTACGGCTTACAATAAAGCACTAGGTGGCGGGATTTTGCACCCATCTCTAGATGCGTTCCAATTGACTGAAATGGCATCAATCAATAACCGCGTTTTCCGTACAATTGGTTCTCCATTAATTTTGCCCAAACACCATACATGTCTGTTGAAACCTGTCGTTGATCGAAGCTTTTTAATTACGATTGATCACTTTACAGAAACCTACACAAACGTTAAATCCATTCAGTGCAGGGTAGCGCAGGAAAGAGTAAGATTCGCAAGGTTTAGACCGTTCCCATTTTGGAACCGGGTTCGTGATTCGTTCGTCACAGAAGGTGAGAAAAAAGTATAGAGCAGGTGAGCGTTAGTGAAATGGATTATTACGGAAGAGCAGAACGGCATATCAATTCATGATTACCTTCGTTCTGTTCAATCCTTCTCAAGGCGTTTACTAAAAAGCGTTAAAGACAAAGAAGGGCAAATACAAGTAAATGGAATAAATAAGACAGTAAGGTCCTCATTAATAACAGGTGATGTAATCGAAATAACTTTCCCTGAAGAAACGATTGGGATAGGGCTGTCACCTGAAGATTTGCCGCTTTCGATAGTCTACGAGGATGAGGCCGTCCTGGTAATTGATAAACCAGCTGGAGTCGCAACAATCCCTTCGTTCAAACATTTAAACGGGACGATTGCACATGCTGTTCTAGGCCATTACCGTAAACAACAACTGCCGTATACTGTACACGTTGTCACAAGATTAGACCGTGACACATCAGGTCTGATGTTAATTGCCAAGCATCAATATAGCCACTCACTTCTGTCAAAGGAGCAAAAGGCTGGTAGAGTTAACCGAAACTATTGCGCTGTAGTGGAGGGGAAACTTTCTAAAGCAGCGGATACCATTGATGCAAATATTGGACGCAAGGAAGGCTCAATTATTGAGCGAACCGTCATAGAAACAGGCAAACATGCAATAACCCATTATAGGGTGAAAGAACAGTCAAGTAACTACGCATTGGTATCAGTTAAGCTTGGGACAGGAAGAACACATCAAATAAGAGTCCATTTTGCGCATATTGGACATAGTCTGGCAGGTGATGATTTGTACGGAGGATCAACGAAAGATATAAATCGTCATGCTTTACATTGCACAACACTAACGTTTAATCACCCTTTCACGAATGAAGAAATGCATTTTCAATCAGAACCACCAGATGAATTCATAAAGTTAATTAGAAATTCGTAAATTTTTCCGATACAAAAGGTTGTTTTGAAGTAACCGAAACAGTTTCTTTTTCGGGCATACGGAAGGCAGTCAATTTATTACCAAAAACACAACCAGTATCAATGTTAATGGTATGGTTAACAATACGAGGTTCCAGCACTGGTGTATGACCGTATACAATCCAATTCTCACCTTGGTATTCCTGAGCCCAATCACCACGTATTGGACGACCGTCAGCATGAACTGCGCCGGTGACATCCCCATAAAGCACAAAAGACCTGACTTTCTTGTCAGTGCGACCGAGATAAGCTTCTTTAATTCCAGCGTGCGCTACAATAGTATTAACCTCCGATAACTGTAAGTATAGTGGTGATTCTTCGTACAATGTCATAAACTGATGTTTTATCATTTTTTGACCACGTTGGTTGAAAGAAAGATATTCGTCCACGGTAGTTTCCAGACCATGTTGGATTTGAATGTTATTCCCTAAAAAATATCGGTAGAGCTTATTACAATGATTTCCTGGCACATATCGTGCTACTCGATGTTTCATCACCATATTGTATACTAGTTCAATTACCCCAAGTGAATCTGGTCCGCGGTCTGTAATATCACCTACAAATACCGGGAGACGGTTATGCGGATGAATAAATATTTCACCCTTTTTTTGATAACCAAGTAGTTGAAAAAGCTCAATCAATTCATTGATACACCCATGTACATCACCAATCACATCTAGTTTCATATTCAATTCCCCTTAATCAGTTTTCATTAGAGTTTGCCGGAAAAGTCAATGTTAGTGGAACAATAAAACATGGAATGGCAAAATAAAATGTGGTAAGATTGTTTAATGGTAGTTACTCGCAAATACTGCTATTTTTTGATAAAAAAGCTCTTATTTCGACATAATTTGTTTTTTTAATTATGGGCTATTTAAACTAATCATACACTATATGTTTCAATAAATTAGATATAAATATACACGCTATACATGTAAATGAATAACAACCAAAGGACAAAGGTGATCTTTAATGGAAAAAGAAAATTCAGGAGGGTTACAATACGACTTAATTATTATTTTCCTCCTGTTTATGACAGCGAGTTTAACTGCACTGTACAACATGCAGGAATTTTCAGCGGAAGCAGATAACTTCATGATAAAACAGCTGGTATGGTACACAGCTGGAGCTGTATTTATTATCTTGATTAGATTGCTAGACTTGAATCAACTTTATATGATAAGTTTTTATGCGTATATTTTTGGTGTAGTCGTGTTAGCATTTTTATTAGTCGCTCCTGAAAGCATTAGTAATGAAGTATATGGTGCGAAAAGTTGGTTTGCATTACCTGGGATGACATTACAACCATCAGAATTCACCAAGATTACGACCATAATGGGTATGGCAGCTGCAATATCCAAACACAAAGAGAAATATAGTAATAAAGATTTCAAGAGTGACTTTATTCTTTTGGTCAAGTTGATTGTAATTGTTGCTCTCCCTGTATTTCTAATTATGCTACAGCCTGACTTTGGTACATCCATGGTATATCTTGTAATAGTAGGTTTCATGATCTTATTATCAGGTATTAACTGGAAATTAATATTTATACTTGTTACTTCGACAGCGCTTCTGGGTGCAGGTGCACTTGCTTTAATAGTTAAATACCCTGACTTATCTGAAGATATTTTGCATATTGATCCCTATCAAATTAATAGAATTGAAACATGGTTTGAACCTTCTGGAGAAGTAGATGATGAAAGTTACCAGGTGGAAAAGTCATTTACTGCAGTTGGTTCTGGGCAGTTATTTGGTAAGGGAATTGGCAAACTTCAGGTGTTTATCCCTGAAGCCCAGACGGATTTTATCTTTTCCATCATTGCTGAGAGTTTTGGTTTTGTTGGAAGTAGTCTTGTCATATTTCTATATTTCTTTTTAATTTACAAATTAGTCAGTATCGGTTTAAAAATATATGGAACAAGTGTATTTGGAGCAATGTTTTGTTTTGGTTATATGGCAATGATTGCTGTTCATACATTTCAAAATATTGGTATGACAATAGGAATCATGCCGATAACAGGGATTCCACTTCTATTAATTAGTTATGGAGGCAGCTCGGTTTTGGCGACGTTAATCGGATTCGGGATCATTTATCGGATTAGCGAAGAAATTACCAATAGTAAAGGATACATTTTTAATAAATAAAATTATCCCTGCAGTATGTTTCCATAACACTGCAGGGAATTTTTTAAATCATGCAATCAGTTTGTATCTGGTTGTTTGTGTTTTATAATAAAATAAGTGAACCTGAAAGGAAGTGTTCCATGTGGAAAATGAAAACGAAAATACGGCCCAATGGGATATGCTAACTATATTGTTGGAAAAAGAATCCATTAGTGAATTCCGTAATGAGTTCATTGAAATGCATCCATATGATCAGGCACAGTTTTTCCTAGAACAAGAAGAGGAAGCGCGGCTGTTAATCTATAGATATTTATCTCCTGAAGAAATTTCTGAGATTATGGAGAACATAGAAATTGAAGATATCGAGCCATTTTTCACCGAAATGGACCCTCAATTTGCAGCTATGGTTTTTGAAGAATTGTCTACAGATGATGCTGTTGATATTTTGAATGAGTTAAGTAAAGATAAGGTTGCAAGCTTCCTGACAATAATGGAAAAAGAAGCTTCCAATGAGATAAAACAGCTACTTCATTATGAAGAGAAAACTGCCGGAAGTATTATGACTACAGAGTTTATCGCTATTTTTCAAAACCAGACGGTGAAAGATACGATGGCACAATTGAAAAAAGATGGACCTGATGCAGAAACGATTTATTATTTATATGTAGTAGACGCTGATAAACGCTTAGTTGGCGTTCTATCATTGCGCGATTTGATCATCTCAGAAGAAGAGACTCTAATCGAGGACATCATGAGTGAAAAAATCGTTTCAGTTTCTGTTGCAAAAGATCAGGAAGAAGTTGCTCAGATGATGCGTGATTATGACTTTTTAGCAGTTCCGGTTGTAGATTTCCAGGACCATCTACTAGGAATTATCACTGTCGATGACATTTTAGATGTAATGGAAGAAGAAGCTAGTGATGACTATTCCAAATTTGCGGCAATAGCAAATGTAGATCGTCCTGATGAGAGTGCTTGGATCTCAGCAAAAAATCGACTGCCTTGGCTTATTATTTTACTGTTTCTTGGAATGTTAACGGCTAACCTAATTGGGCGTTTTGAAGCTACGCTGAATGAAGTAGCCATGTTGGCAATATTTATTCCGCTTATCGCAGGTATGGCTGGAAATACTGGTACACAAGCACTGGCGGTAGCAGTTCGTGGACTCGCAACAGGTGACTACGGCAAGCAAGGAAAAACCAAACTAATCATCAGAGAAGCAGCCACTGGCTTAATAAACGGAACTGTTTGTGGAGTCGTAATTACAGCAGTTATTTTTCTGTGGAAGGGCGATATTTTTCTAGGATTACTTGTCGGAATCTCAATTATGGCAACTTTAGTAGTCGCAACATTAGCAGGATCGCTAGTACCAATTATAATGGACCGCTTTAATATTGACCCAGCGGTTGCATCTGGTCCATTTATTACTACAATAAATGATATTATTTCAATATTAATTTATCTGGGCATGGCAACAGCATTTATGGGATTTTTAGTTTAAATAAGAAGCTCAATTTTCATTGGGGCTTCTTTTTTTGTCTGTTTTCTAAAGGATTTCTGTTTTGCCAAAACCGTGACTGCTATATTTATTTTCTACCACCCTTTTTAGTTTAGGTGGTTGATCAGGGCTGCGAAAAACCGCCACTAGTTCTAGATAACAATTGATATTTCCGGATAACGGTTGATTCGCCGGCTTTGACGGTTGATATTTCCAATCAACGGATGATTTCACTACAAACACAGAAGTATAGGCAAAGGTCACGTTTATAAAAGTGTATTCATATAATGTGGGTGACTAAGGAAAGCGAAAGGAGACAGTTTTTACAAATGGATAAACAGAAAAAGTTTGCTAAAACGCCATTGTTATATATACATCAACCAGATATCTCGGAACCAAAGGCAAAAATGCAATCAAACTATGTAACCAAAAAGAACAATAAAGAACCTGAAGCGCCTAAACTCCAAAAGGTAACTGCTCGGCCACGCCAACGTGATTTTTTTCCTAAAAAAAGTAGTGATGAAAATGAAAAAAAGGATTCTGAACCTGAACTAGAACAACCTAAAGAACAAACGAAAGACCAAACGAAAGACCAAACAAATAAGAAATTTAATGAGATGAGCATTCAAGAAAAAATTGATTACTTTGTTCATAAGCCAGCAAATATACCAAGAATGAAGTGTGAAGTGAAGACAGCTAATCAATCATTCCGTGGAACTATACGCGATGTTGAGGAAGACCAAATTTTGATGCAGGTGGGTAGACGAACAATTGTGAAGAAAATTGCTGTTGAAGAAATTCAAGATATTAGATTACTAGGGTTTTAAGTAAAAAAAACACAGAAGTGGGTAATAATCCCTCTCTTCTGTGTTTTTTAAGTCTGAATTAGTTAAAAGCACTAATAGCAGGTAAACACGTAACATGGCAAAAACAATTCAAATTAGCTGTAATGCAAATTCCGGTAGCACGTAATGGTTTAGTTTCTTGTTCTACTGGATTATCCGGGTTCTCACAATCGTCACCTGGATCACGTAATAGTTCTAACGTGGCACAGCACTCATCATCTACACTTTTAACTCTAAAGAAAAAGCTTGCTTGCATATCCCCAATGTTATCAGGATCTGCTCCGAAACCTTTAAATGGTTTACAGTTGCCTTTACAGTATAAAATTACTGGAACAGTGTCTAGTCCATTACCATTGTCAGTTTCACCTAACAAGTCACTAATTGATCGTTCACAACTGCTATCACAGCAATTGTCTACTACGTCAGTTTGTGCATCTACAATCTCTCTTAAAATATCGCAAACACAGTTGCCTGTATCGAAATCTTTTCCACAACCCATGAATGAATCCCCTTCCTAAAATTTATTGACTTAGTGTCTATACTAGAATATGTACATTTAACCACTTGGTGTGGGCGAGTACATATTAAAGAAAAAATTAATAAAACACAGGGAAAGAGGGCTAATGACTATACCCAATTTCAATTCCTTACATAGTCTAATAACGACAAAACAAAGGGAGAGAATATAATGTCTGAAAGTAAACGTGTTTTTCATGTAAAGGATCTAATTATTAAGGCCGACAATGTATACTTCGATCAGGAGCCAAAAGAGAGACATCCTCGCCGTGACCCGCGCTATAGAGGGATGCCAGAACGTAAAGTGATTGACAACAAAGACTCAAAACGAGGAAAGAACAAATAGAAGACAACAACGATCACATACAGGCAGCCTTACCAGCTGCCTTTTTATTTTTGGGTGCAGAACAAAATCGAGCAAAGGTAGATGAGAATCGAGCACCATCGAAAGAAATCGAGCATTGCCCAACGAAACCGAGCAACGACACTTGCTTTGCTCGATATTTGTGTTTGGCGCTCGGTTCTGCCCGGTCAGTGCGCTATATTCCCGTTTGGTGCTCGAATTCAAGCTGTTGGTGCTCGAAAAATCAAATAAGATCTATTACGAACAGTTTGTCATAAGATGGGAGTATACAAAACATACATACTTTTTTAAATTAGGGATGCATAATTTTTATTATAATAGGGTATTAGTATTATAGAGACCTATATTCGAATAGAAGGAGGAGAATTACCATGGGATATATACTTCCGATTACACATTATCAGTACCAGGATTACCAAAATCGAGTTATAAAAGATAAACAGAATCCTTATTATATAGAAAAAGCATATAAAGTTGTATTAGATAATGCCTCACGTGAAATGGAAGAAGACACCCAAGCAAATGGTAATAACTCCGAAACAGCGTATGAAACAGTACAGTCAACCAACCCTGAAATTGAAAAGTTTTACTCTGAATTAACAGGAAAAGGACAACACTTTAGCGAAAGTATATAGAGGTTAGAAAGAAAAGGCTGTAAAGGGGTCGATTTAATGAAATTCACTCAGTTAAATCAAACATGCTATTATTTTGATGCGGCTGTTAATATAGGTTATGTTCACCAGAAAGACAAGGGAATGTTAATTGATGCTGGAATTGATGACTCAGCAATGCGCAAGGTTCTAAAAGAATTAAAAGCAAATGACCTGCCAGTCACACACCTGTTTATTACTCATGCTCATGCCGATCATTATGGTGGGGCGCACTTTTTACAAAAAAGACACACCATCACGACAATTGCTCCCAAGTTTGAAACTGCAATTTTACAAAACCCAACCATTGAGCCGCTCTATTTATTCCAAGGAAACGATCCACTACCAGAATTACATAATAAATTTCTTGAAGGTAAAGCAATTCAAGTGGATGAAGCAATTGATGAGGGCCAGCATAATTTTAATGAATTTTCCTTTAATACGCATCTATTACCAGGCCACAGTTACCATCAATTAGCTATAGAAATTAATGGAATATTATTTGCTGGAGACAGCTATTTTAGTGAGGAACAATTAGACAAGCATAAGATCCCATACATAACAGACGCAGATTTAACTATTCAAAGCTTACATAAGTTAAGTGAAATATCATGTGAAGGGGCAGTCCCGGGCCATGGTGTTTTTGAAGCTGATTTTTTACCAACTGTTCAAAAAAATATAGAATGCCACGAAAAGCTTTTGAAATGGTTGGATGACTATATAAATATTGCGAAATCAGGAGTATCTCATGAAACAGTTATATCAGATATGTGTGATCACTTTAACGTCGAAAATACATTGTTATCTCCCTGGTTGTTATATCGGACTGCAGTCACAGCATACTTAATTGCACTTATTAAGCAAGAGAAAGTAGAACATTATATAGAAAAAAATAAATGGAAATTCAGAAAAAAACAAGCTTAACATTTTTAAAGGCCGTTTTATTAAAAGTTTTGTTTGGAGGCAATCAGTGAAAACTACGACGTTGTGAAAATTTTTTCGATGCCAGCAGAATACTTCGCTTTCCGCGGGCTTCGGACGCGTGCTGTTCCCACAGGAGTCTTCGTATTCTGCCTTCACTGGTTCACGAAGTGGCTGAAGCGTTCACCATAGAAAGAGAGTGTCTTTCTGAAGCGACGGTTGGTATTTTCGAGTAACGGTTGATGTTCTTAGGTGAAGGTTGATTCTTAGGCAAAGACGGTTGATATTCCCAGAATAACGGTTGATTCCTTGGCATGAGGAACCTCCCGCGGAATGTGTATTTCCGTAGTTTTCACTATGTCACAATTTGTATCAAATGCGAAGATTAAACAGCTACAAAACGTCCGAAAAGAGATTTTTCAAGAGGCTTTGCCAAATTATACTGGCAGGCCTTTTATTTTGTTTTGAACTCATGCCATATTTTCCCTTCATTTTTCACCATAAATTAGACAAACTAGGATAAAGGAGGTTTTTATTTGAGAGACAAGACAAAGACTAAAAATAAAAGTAAAGAAGAGCTTAACGATTTAAAAGAAGGACCCCGTAAAAAGAGACGTAAAACTGTAAACACACCTGGACAGGCACCACGATAGGTTTAAATCTAAAGGCATGGAAACGTAATGAACACTTCCATGCCTTTAAGATTTAATATGGTAAGAAATACACCGCCGACTGGGGAAGAAAAAAATTAATAATTAGGCTAAACACATATACCAAGTGCGGATAGATGAATACCCTATATAGAATTGAAAAATTGGAGGGAATTTATCATGCACATTGATGAGAATCTTAAGGAACATTTAACGATGGCCAATCTTTATTTTTTATTGGCAAAGAAATACGAATACGTTGATCATCAAAAACATATGTACTACTACCAAAAACATTTTTATTATGCGGACTTAGTTGATAAGTGTTATATGCAAATGGAAGGACAAATGACAGAGCCTTATAATGCATTGCCCTATAACAATTACAATACTATGCATTAACATCACGAGGCATGGTTTAAATCATGCCTCGTTAAGTTATTTAGTTGTACTATTCTTTTACTTCATCTTTTATTTCGTTGCGTAAGCTGTCGATACTTTCTTCACGACGTCTGTTTTTTTCTTTTATCTGACGTTGCTCTTCCTCGCTGATCTCTCCTGCATGTGCATTTACATAATCCTCTGCTTCGTCAATATTTTGCAGGGTATGGCCAATGGTATTTTCGATTCTCTCAGCGTTATTTGAGCGGTCATCTGGTTTTGGTTTCTTCATCATTCAATCCTCCTTTGCCTTTTGATAGTAGTATTTGTCTTTAGTTCAAAGGTATACAGGGGAAAAGAGAACTTGACTAACGACAAATCACCAAAATTTCATGTTGATTTTTCAAGCAACGAATGTCTTGAGTGGTATTTCAGAATGGGGATTCCTTGGGTAGAGGATAGCCAAACTAAAGAAGGGTATAGGTAAATATAAAAAAATCAATTCAAAACTAGCTAAAAAAATGCTTATATACAGCGCTTTTAGCTAGTTTTTGTTTTGAGATTTTCTAATCGTCGCGACGAAGTAGAAGTTGTTTTCTCAGGTTAAACAACTGGAAATTTTCTGTAAACGCTTACTGCAAAATATTCTAAAAACTTCGTTAAAATCACTTGCATTTTTTTCCTATTCAATTTATGATAGTAAACATAACATTTAATGTTAGATTACCTAACATAATTTAAAGGGAGGGTATGTAAGTGAAAAAAATTGAAGCTATAATACGACCGGAGAAATTTCAAAATTTACGCGATGAACTTTTTACAATTGGGATTGGCGGATTAACAGTTACAGAAGCAGCTGGAACTGGAAAGCAAAAAGGACAAAAAGGGGTCTTTAGAGGTACTAAATTTGAGATTCAACTAGTTCCAAAGCTAAAAGTAGAAATGATTGTTGATGCCGATCAATTAGATGATATTGTCGATTTAATTATTGAAGCATGTGGTACTGGAAATGTTGGAGATGGTAAAATTTTTGTTTACCCTGTAGAAGAAACAATTAGAATTCGTACTGGTGAACGCGGAAAAGAAGCGGTTTTATAAAACTTTTCAAGGAGGAACTGATATATGTTGAAAAAAATTGGTTTTTTATTGATTTTACTTTTAGCCATAGCAACTCCTGCTTACGCTGCGGCACCAACAACTGAATCGCTCGAGTTGTCGATTAATTTAGTTTGGGTCATGCTGGCTGCGTTCCTAGTATTTTTCATGCATGCTGGTTTTGCAATGGTTGAATCAGGCTTTACACGAGCAAAAAATTCACTTAACATTTTGATGAAAAATTTCTTGACAATAAGTTTAGCAACACTTCTATATTTCATTGTTGGATTTGGTCTTATGTTTGGTACTTCTGCAGGTGGATTCTTTGGGATAGACGGTTTCCTGCTTAGCGGAAGAGAAGATATCGACTTCTTTGTTTTTCAGGCAGTATTTGCTGCCACCTGTGCGACGATTATCTCAGGAGCAGTAGCAGAAAGAATGAAATTAAGTAGTTATATCTTAGTAACTATTGCCATGACTGCAGTCATTTACCCAGTTGTCGGACACTGGGTCTGGAACGGTGGATGGCTGTCTCAATTAGGTTTTGTTGACTTTGCTGGTTCGACAGTTGTTCACTTAACTGGTGCTGCTGGTGCATTGGCGGTCGTATTGATTCTTGGGCCACGTATTGGGAAATACAAAGGTAAGAAAATAAATGCAATTCCAGGACATAATATTCCAATTGGAGCACTTGGGGTTTTCATCCTTTGGTTAGGCTGGTTCGGATTTAACGGAGGTAGTACACTTGCAGCTGACCCTAGTCTTGTCCCGACTGTAATTGCTGCAACTTTATTATCTACTTCAGCTTCACTTGTAGCAGCTGCTTTTTATACGAAACTGCGGTTTAAAAAAATTGATCCGTCACTTTCACTTAACGGCGTATTGGGAGGTTTAGTTGGTATAACAGCTGGTTGTGCAAATGTATCACTGGGTGGCGCTATCATCATTGGGCTAGTTTCAGGTATTATCCTTGTTGAAGGTATCCGCTTTCTTGAAACCAAGGCGAAAATTGACGACCCTGTAGGAGCCATTGGTGTTCATGGAGTCTGTGGGATCTGGGGTACGTTAGCAGTTGGACTTTTTGATGTTGCTGGCGGTGGCGGTTTATTTTACGGTGGTGGACCCGATCTGTTTTTTACCCAGCTAGTCGGCGTAGTGGCCGTTATTGTTTGGACAATGCTAACAGTTGGTGGATTCACTTACGCGATTAACAAGGCATATTCTATCCGAGTCTCCAGGGAGGAAGAAATTTCGGGTCTTGACTTTGCAGAGCACGGATCTAATGCTTATGAGTTAAAGGAGACGTTATTAACTAGTGAGACTGAACCACTCCATGGAAAAGCGGTTGGAAGTGATTTAGCGACTCGATTAAACAGCCTCGGTTCAACCCGGGTAGAAAACTAACTTTTTCAAAAGCCCAGTACGCTTTCAATAAGTGTTCTGGGCTTTTCTTTTAAGATTAGTATATATATTTACCTGAATTATCCATTCAACAGTTGACAAATTTGTAGGTAGATGTAATCTTTAGATTAATGAGGATATTTCTCTTAATGTGAAAATTTCAGTACCAGTATCATTGGTATAGGGAGGGTTATTTATGGGGGCTAAACAAGCTTTGGTAATTGTGGATGTTCAAAAGGCTTTTAATGATAGCGCTTGGGGGAAAAGAAATAATTTAGATGCTGAGAGTAATATTAAACAGCTGTTGACTCGTTGGCGTGAAAAAAACTTTGAGGTTATTCATATTCAACACATTTCGGAAAACCCAAGTTCTTTATTTTATTCAAAGGGAGCAGGTTTTCCCATAAAAGATAGTGTGGCTCCTCGTGAGCATGAAAAAATAATCACCAAGCAGGTTAACAGTGCATTTATCGGTACCCACCTTGATCAATACCTTAAGTCTATTCAAGCAGATACTATTGTTATTGTTGGGTTAACCACACCACATTGTGTGTCCACAACCACAAGAATGAGTGGAAATCTAGGCTATAAAACTTTTTTGATATCAGATGCTACAGCAGCTTTTGGAATAGATGATCATAATGGCAACTATGTGGACGCAGAAACAATTCATCATCTCTCCCTTGCTGCAGTCAACAAAGAATTCGCTACAGTGACGACAACCGAAAAATTTATTCAATCTACCCAGTAAGTTAGCCTTAATTTACTTTGCTAGAAAAATAGCGATTTCCAAGAGGGGTAGAATAGTACAGAAGGGGAGTATTACGTGAGTCATAAATGGTTGGAATGGGCAAAAAGAATACAGTCATTGTCACAAGCAGGATTGGCTTTTTCTAAAGACGTATACGACATAGAACGATTTGAAGAATTACGAGCAATTAGTGCTGAAATTATGGAAGAATATACAGAACTAGATATGAAAAAAATCAATGAACTGTTTACCAATGAGACAGGCTATCAAACACCAAAAGTCGACGTACGTGGAGTTGTTTTCCATGACAATAAAATCCTAATGGTTAAGGAAAAGATGGATGACAGATGGTCATTGCCAGGTGGATTTTGTGATATAGGATTGTCACCTACTGAAAATATTGTGAAAGAAATAAAAGAGGAATCTGGTTATGATGTAGTACATAGAAAGCTTATCGCATTAGTAGATACCACAAAGCACGATCATCCGCCACTTCCGTATCATTACTACAAACTTTTCATTCACTGTGAAATAGTTGGAGGGCATGCTTCTAATGGCCTAGAAACAAATGGGGTGAAATTCTTTTCGAAAAATAATTTACCCAAGCTTTCGACTGGGAGGAATACAGAACTACAAATTGACATGCTATTTGATTATTTAAGAAATCCAAATGGCGATACGGTTATAGATTAAATGGAATGGAAAAGTTGGATAGAAATTGATATCAATTGAACTATTTTCTAGCACGTTGCGAACACCCCATAAAAAAACCTGTACCACTTTATCGTGATACAGGTTTTTTTCATATAATTAACGATTGTTGTTATTTCTATTGTTGTTGCGATCATTATTATTATTGTTGTTACGGTTATCGTTATTATTATCTAGATCAACCAATTCATCAGAAAATTCAACGTTGTTTACTTCTTCATTGTTATTACGGTTGTTATTGTTGTTACGGTCTTCATTACGGTTGTTGTTACGATTTCTGCTGTTGTTATTGTTGTTGTTTTCCATTATTAAACCCTCCATTTTTTTGTTTTGGAAAAACTATACTTTAAAGCACATAAGAACTCTTTACATTCCTTAAAGTAAAATTTTTCACTAGCTTAGTATCTCCATTTTTTAAAATATAAACCAAATTATTTTGTGATGATTTTTTTAGGGAAATGGTAACCTCTAGAGCCTTACAAAGACACAAACATCTTCAAACTACTAAAAGTGAATGCTTTAAAACTACTGTTGCTGGCATCGTTGAACAAGCTTTTGGATTTGTTGTAGCTGTTGTGCAGCAGTTTGCTCACGTTGAGCTAACTGTGGTTTGTACCACTAGCAGGTCCATTTAGCAGTTGTTGGGCACTCAATTCCTCTTGCTCCTACAATTGCTGAGCAATTTAAGCAATTTGATTTAATGCTTGTGACTGATTTGGTTGCAGAGTAACTCTCCTTTTCTCCAAAGTTAAATTCACGCTTAGTATGGTTACTCAATCGATATAATATTCGAATTATACTTTAAAAATTTAGTTGTCAAGTAACCACAAGCCTAAACATTAGCTTTATGAAGCTTGTCAACTAAACTTTTAACAATGATTCCGATTGCGAAATAAATTGGGGCTGAGTAAAAGAATTTCCAATTTAATAGTACGTATAAGTTAATCATAGAGAAAATCGGTTCAGCAACAAAAACCGCAAACAAACTCAATAGGAAAAGAACAGTTATATAGGATTTCCATGATTGAAAGAATTGGAACACTACCATATAGAATACTGGAATTAGTGCAAGGTCAATCGAGTGGATCCTCCCTGTAAAATAGGTTAGCTGGTATGGATAGTACCACAAAGACAAAGATAGACCGATTTCATCTAAAATTATCGCAAAAAAACTTGTAAGTCATCCAATATCCACAATAATCAACCAAACAATCCAAGGATAAACGCGATAAAAACCAAAATTCACCATTGATAAGAAAACAGCACGTTCTCAAAAAAATGGAGTTTTTTTAAGTTAAAAACTTTTTCGTTTGTTTCCATTATATTATCGATGAGTACAGTATACATGGCAATTATCTACCTTTGAATGAGGTATATTGTCTATATGTTCTGTTTCTCGGGAATTTATATACCAACCAAATGGATAAACAGTTATTTCTGGGAAAACCTATTACGTATGAGGATGAAAATAGGAGATTTAGAAAATGAATAATTATACAAATAACAATACCGCAAGACGCTATGTTGCACACGTTAGTATTCTTGGGACAACACAAATCCACCTTAGAAGCCCGCATACAATTGCCTGGTGGAGCGCAGCATTTCCTGGATTCGGTCATATGCTTTTGTCAAAGTACCTTCGTGGGTTCGTGTTATTTATTTGGGAAGTTGTTGTAAATCTACAGGCAAATGTTAATTTAGCAATTATGTATTCGTTTCAGGGTGAAATAGATAAGGTGATAAGTGTACTAGACACCAGATGGCTATTGCCTTGCCTTCCTGTCTATCTATTTGGGATATGGGATAGCCATCGAACAACGGTAGATTTGAATAAAGTATACATATTAGCTGAACATGAAGAGCATCGGTTTAACTCATTTAGTCTAGGAGCAATGGAAATAAACTACTTAGATAAAAGAAATCCTGTATTAGCAGCGGTATGGTCACTATTTGTTCCTGGTCTGGGACAGCTCTATATTCACCGGATTGTTATGGCGCCATTTATTGTAGTTTGGGCGATGATATTTTTTTATTTTTCACATGTACTTGAGGCTGTTTCTCTTCTGTTTTTGGGGGACATTAATCAGGCGACTTCCGTGTTAAATGGGGAGTGGTTACTTTTCTTGCCTTCCCTTTATGGATCCTCCATTTTTGACGCTTATATGAACACCGCTGAAAACAATAAACTTTTTGAAAAAGAACAACGAAGATTTTTAAAAGATACCTATCAAAACCCGGACTTTAACCTATTAAAAGGACAAAAAGTGAGTGATTAGATGCAGTTATTCTCAACATTCGATAATTCCATTTATTTAGAAATGGCAATTGCAACACTTGAGAAGAGAGGTATCGCAAGGAATAATATATTTGCGGTACCACTTGATAATCGAACAGAAAAGAAAAAGCTTTTTGACACCATCCACCGATCAGATGGAACATCTTTATTAGATCTAGGGGTAGCACTTGCTACAGCTTTTTCTGTCGTGGGAACAAGTATCGGGTTTAAACTGGCTTGGGGTCCGATTATTTGGGGTATTATTAGTGCTGTAATAGGGTTTAGTATAGGATTTATTATCAGATTATTTACTGAAGGGGCCTTTAATAAGCAGAAACGAAGGTTGAAAGGCAAACATGCCGAAGTGATTCTTATTATTGACTGTGAAGAGTCTCAAGGAGAACTGGTTGAAGAGATTCTTTGGGAACATAATGCATTTGGAGTGGCAAAAATAAAAGAGACTAACTGACACATTCCAAGCACAGTTAGCCTCGATAGTTTCTTAATACGAATCATTTTACTTCTGTTTCCACAGCTTTCCTGGCCAAAATGCAAACCTTCCAAGCACCATGGTGATAGCTGGAACTAATAAAGGTCTTACAATAAATGTATCTAGCAAAATACCAATCGCTGTTACGGTACCAAATTGAACAAGAACCTGAAGTGGCAGGACTGCCAAAACTGAAAATGTTCCTGCTAATATCAGCCCAGCAGAACTGATTACCCCGCTCGTTTGACCGACACCCTCTGAAATTGCTTCTTTCATGGACATATGCAAACGATTTTTCCATATGCTGGAGACCATAAATATATTATAATCCTCACCAAGTGCAACTAGAAATACAAATGCATAAAGTGGAATTAACCCTTGCATGGCGGATGCTCCCATTCCATAGTGGATTAATAACCACCCCAAACCTAATGCGGACAGGTAAGATAAAACAACGGTTACCAATAAATAAATCATAGCAACGATAGACCGTAAGTAAGCAAGTAATAATGCTGCAATAATGATTAACACTACTGGGATAATTAGGTTCTGATCCTGACTAGTTATTTTTTCTGTGTCATAAAGTTCTGCTGTTTCCCCTCCAATCCACACATGTTTACTCGGATTTTTTATGCCTGCCTGCTCAAGTTTTTCCTCTATAATCGTTTTTATTACCGGAATTTTATCAACAGCTTTTGCTGAATAAGGATCAATAGCAAGTGTTAGTTCATAGGATTGATAACTTTGAATTATTTCTCCTGTTCTCGGTTCACTGACGCTTTCTACAACGTTAAGCGAGGACAGGTCTTCATTTAGCTGCACATCTGCGTCTTCTGTATCAACAATCACCTGGACTGGTGCAATCGTACCTGGTGGATAATGATTTGCAATAATTGAAAAGCCTTCACGTGAGGGCATATCCTCTGGAAACGAATCTAGTACGCCGTACGTAAATTCTATTTTAGGTACAACCAACGCGAATCCACCTAGGAAAATGGTACATATAATGATAATGGGCCACGGTTTTTCTGTTACTAAACGTCCAACAGTTTTGCTGAACCTGCTTCGGCTTTTTTGTCGACGAACAGGCTTCCCTCTCTTTTTCTCTAAATCCTGTGTCATCGTTTCGGTACGTGGAATAAAAGGAAAAAAGGCTGCTCTGCCAAGCATAGCTAAAATAGACGGCAGGAAAGTTAGAACAGCAATGCCCATTATAAATATTGCTAGGCTAAATGGGACGGCAAATCGATCGTATGAAGCATATTGTGCTAGAGACAATGTGATCAGTCCGAGTACAGTTGTTAAGGCACTCATCATAATTGCACTGCCTGAATGCGCTATGGCCTTTTGCAGAGCAGTATATTTATTAACCTCAAGCTGTAATTCATCACGGTATCTTGAAATAAGGAATAGACAATAGTCCGTTCCAGCTCCAAACAAGAGTACAGTCATAATCGATATTGCTTGAGCGTCGACTTCAATCCAGCCTTGACTCGCCATAAAACCTAGGACTGGACTAATTAGGCCGTAAGCAATTCCTACACTGATTAATGGAACAATAGCCAGAATAGGGGATCTGTATAAAACGATAAGCAATACCAATACAAGTAAAACGGTAGTCATCAGTAATGTAATGTCTGCTTGGCTAAACAATTCGGTAGCATCCGTCTGAATCCCAATGGGTCCTGTAAAACGTACATGTAATCCGTCCTTTGTAATTTCTTTATTAAACGGATTGTTAGTTGCTGAATTGATTACTTTTTCTTGCAAATTATCCAGTGACTGCTGCAGAGATTCTACTGATGTATCCTGTTTGAAAAATACGGGTGTTGTTAGTGCGGCACCATCAGCGGACGCGGATTTCTCTAATGCACTGATTGGAATAGTACCTAATTCAGGAACCAATGATTGTCGTTCAAGTGGGTCTTTTTTAATTTGTTTGTAAACAGATTGCACAGTTTGATAATCAGCTTCCGTTAACCCACCATCACGATACCACACCATAATTAATGGGGTACCAGTTTTATTTGGAAATTGTTCTTTTACAATTTTTGCTGCCTCAACAGACATTGCATTCTCAGGGAGCAAGTTAGTTGATGATGTTTCCTCGTTGTTTACCTGTGGCCAGATGGAAGTTAAAATTCCAATTACCAAAGTCCAAACTACAAGTGTTGCAAAACGGCTTTTTGAGCCAGCGACTATCTTTCCCCATTTTGTTAAAAAACTGTTCATTAAATCTTCCTCTCCAGGTGGTAAGTAGTTATGTAATCTTCTTAAATAATTATATATACTGGTCAGTTAATTATCAACAATTATCGATCCAAATCTGAACACAAGGTATGATATAATAACTTGAAAAGTAATGGACAAGGGGAGAATAAGTTGAAGGCTAAACATAATCGTACGCTAGGGAGACCACGTTCAAAGGACTTGGAACAACCAACAAATGAAATTATTCTACAGGCAGCTTCCCGCCTTTTTTTAGAAAATAGCTATCAAAATGTTTCGGTTGATGACGTTGCCAGGATGTGTAATGTAACAAAAGCGACTGTCTATTATTACTATGATAGTAAATCAGAATTATTTACAGAAACAATGGTAAAAATGATGGACCGTATACGTGAAAAAATGCATGCCATGCTTCAGGAAGAATCGCCATTGCGCCAACGTCTGTTGAATATTACCAAAGCGCACTTGAAAGCAACTGTCGACGTTGATATAGAAGGGTTTATGAAAGGGTCAAAAAATGCACTATCGTCTGAACAATTAAAAAGAATGCAGCAGGCAGAGGAGGACATGTACAAAGCAATTGAACAAGCATTTGTTGATGCAATTGCGAAAAAACAAATTCCTGAAATAAACCCATCCTTTGCAGCACAAGCTTACTTAGCATTGTTAAAGGTTGGAAACCACAGGACTAAAGATGACCAGCCAATCTTCACAACAACAGAGGAAACAGCAGAGAAAATCATCGACTTCTTCTGGAATGGTCTGTTTTCGTTCTAACTGATAATCTTAATAGGAAATTTTCTTCCATGTTAGTTTTTTACCGAAAATGGGTACTTATAATTTTATCCAGAAAATTTACTGGGAATAAGTATTTATAATTAGGTAAGGTGGAGGAAGCACAATGAAAAAGGTTTTAATAAGCATAATAGCTGTTTGTATTGTGATCGGGGTTTCGATAGCTGTGTATGTCGTAGAAAATGACGAGCAGAGTTCTGAGGGGAAACGCACCGTATCATCAGATAATGAGTTGATTAAAGAACAAGAGTCGTTAGAACGAGTTATAAAGACTACATATAATCAGCGTGACTACAACTTTCGTGATCCGTTAATTATACCGGATCCATACGGTGTTGCCCCATTAACAGCACTACTTAAATTTGAGACAACAAAACCAACAGAAATAACGATTACCGTTAAAGGTAAAGAGAAACCAGCTAATATAACAAAAAAATTATCAGGATACAGAACTACACATGATGTTCCTGTTCTTGGCCTGTATCCTGATTATGAAAATACTGTAATTATTAAAGGAAAGACAAAAAAGGGAAAGGTTACAGAAAAAGAGCTGACTATTACTACGGAGCCACTTCCTGAAGAATTTCTTAAAACAGAACTGATTAAATCCAACCCTAAAAAGATGGAAAATGGCCTTACATTTCTTATCCCAAGCAGTGAGTCACCATATGCCGTAGACAGCAACGGTGATGTTCGCTGGTATTCGAAATTACCAAATAGTCATGTATTTAAAAGAATGGAGAACAACAATCTTCTGTACCTAACGGAAAAAACTAACAAGTACAATTTATTGCTTGAAATGGATATGTTAGGTCAGGTTTTTCATTCATATTTAGTGACTGTCAGTAATTATGATGGGTGGGGTATTATTCATCATGATGCAATCGAATTACCAAACGGAAATATCTTAGCTACCACTCATGACGGATCACAATATATTGAAGACGAAATGATTGAAATTGACCGTGAAACTGGTGAGTTAGTCGATCAGCTTAATATGAGAAATATTTTGCCAACAAGTTTTTACAAAGAATATGATGGACCTTCAGCAGATGATGGTGATTGGTTTCACCATAATTCTATTTGGTATGATGAATCCGAAGAGGACATTTTAGTTTCTGGACGACACCAAAGCTTAGTTATGGAGATGAGTTATCCTAAAGGTAATATCGAATATATTCTAGCGGCGCATGAGGGGTGGCCAAAAGAATATCAAAAATATTTACTTGACCCTATTGGTGATAATTTCAAATTTCCTGGCGGTCCGCATTCAGTGAAGGTATTACCTGATCAGGATAAAAATGAAGCTACAAAGGATATCCTGGTTTTTGACAACAATATCGCGGTTACCAGAGGAGACGAAAGCGTTAGCGAAGAATATAGTCGTGGTGTACAATATCGGATTAACACGGAAGAAATGACAGTAAAAGAAGTTTGGTCATATGGAAAAGAACGAGGCAAATCCTTTTTTTCTAAATATGTTAGTGATGTTAACAACCTTAGTGACACTGGAAATCGGTTAGTCACTTCTGGCTATACATTTGCGGAAGATGGAAATATGAGAAGTATCGTTGTCGAAGTAACCGGTGGTGCAGCTGACGAAGTTGTTTACGAAATAAAAGTAACTGGATTCAAGGAAGGAAGTCATAAACAGATTTACCGGTCAGTACGAAAACCTCTCTACCCTGATGGATGGAATTTTGAATTCAAATAGACTAACACTTATTTTTTTACAAAAAGTTGGCAAACTAAAGGTAAGAAGGAGGGTGTTAGAATTGAGCAAGGATAAAGAATCAAAGTTAAAAAATAAAAGTAAAGAAGAACTAAACGGAAAATCACTGAAAAAGGGTAATAAAAAATTGAATGGGCCAAACCGTCCATCTGTATAAGTTTTATCTTAAAAATCGGTATTAAGCAAATATAGCTTAGTACCGATTTTTTACCTGTATGATAAACGTGTTTAATGCAAAAGATAAGGTGACTGTGAACTATACTACTTGGAGGGATGTTTTTATGGAAGGTGTTCGTGAGGGGTTGATTCCAGCAATTCTTGGAACAGCAGTAACATCAACGGGTCTAGCGTTACGTAAAAATAGAAGAATACAACCAATGGTAAGGGGTTCGATTATAGGCTTTGGCCTAGCACATGTGGTATTAGGGGCTATTGATTTGGTCGAACATCGTCAGTAATGATTCTGACAGGAGGGGCTTTGGTTCTTCCTGATTTTGTGGAGGTGTAATACAAATGACAACTATAAAACGGATTGCATTAACCTTAGTTATAATTGGTGCTGTTAACTGGGGATTGATTGGCTTATTTCAATTTGATTTAGTGGCAGCAATTTTTGGTGGACAAGACGCTGCATTATCTCGCGTGATTTATACGCTTGTCGGTTTAAGTGGCTTGTATTGTCTTACGATGCTATTTGAACCGATGGCAGAAACAACAAAAGACATAAAAAGTGATAGAAATATCAATACCAACAATGTAAGTTATGGCACAGAGTTTGGCGAAGAAATGGACTTAACGCAACGAGCTACTGATATAGAAACAGACGAAGAGACTAATGAAAAAAAAGAGTGACTGTTACCACGTGAAAATTTCATCTCACTATTAGAAGCAAGGCTCGAAAGCCAATAAATTTGCTGGAAACTAGGGCTAATCCAATAAGGTTCGCCCTAGTTTTATTTTCATAATACCTGTTAATTGACATGTAATGAAAATCGTAGTAACATTTATCTCGAATTAAAGATATATTAAACTGAGACATATTTAGATTATATGTAAGTTGGAGGTATATTAAAATGAACGGATTAAAAGGAATACATCATGTAACAGCAATCACGAGCAGTGCTGAAAAGAATTATGAGTTTTTCACATATGTACTGGGTATGCGTCTTGTGAAAAAAACGGTTAACCAGGATGATATCCAAACCTATCACCTGTTTTTTGCCGATGATACAGGTAGCCCTGGTACAGACATGACATTTTTTGATTTCCTTGGCATTCCAAAAGGGACGCATGGTACGAATGAAATTTCCAAAACATCATTCCGTGTACCTAGTGATGAAGCACTGGATTATTGGGTGAAGCGCTTTGATCGTTTGGAAGTAAAGCATGTGGGTATCAAAGAACAGTTTGGAAAAAAGGTACTGTCCTTTGTTGACTTTGACGACCAAAACTACCAATTAATTTCTGATGAAAAGAATGAAGGTGTCTCAGCAGGTACACCATGGCAGAAGGGACCAATACCGTTAGACTATGCAATAACTGGGCTTGGGCCGATCTTTGTTCGAATCGCAAACTTTGATTATTTTAAAGAAATGATGGAAAGAGTTTTGTTATTTAAAGAAATAGCAAAGGAAGGATCATTTCACTTATTTGAAGTAGGTGAGGGGGGAAGTGGCGCACAGGTTGTTGTTGAATATAATGCCGTTATGCCACAAGCACGTCAAGGTTTTGGAACTGTTCACCATACAGCATTTCGCGTTGAGGATCGTTCAGTATTAGAAGAATGGATTACACATATGGAAAGCTTCCAGTTTCGGACTTCTGGCTTTGTAAATCGTCATTTCTTCGGTTCATTATATGTAAATGTTGCACCGCAAATCTTATTTGAATTCGCAACAGATGGGCCTGGTTTTATGGGGGACGAATCCTATGAAACACTAGGAGAGATCCTGTCACTTCCTCCGATGTTGGAACCGCAACGTGACGAGATTGAAAAATTAGTTCGTCCCATTGATACAGTGAGAAGTACAATTGACTTTAAAAAGGAATAAATTGAAACTGATAATGAGGGATTGATGACATGGTGAATACATCAGACGAGCTCACTAAAAACAGTGAGAATACGTTGAAATTATTTGTTGTTTTAACACGGGCATTGCAATCCATTGAGAAGCAGATCGTTAAAGATATAAAAAGTCATGGGTTAAATTTAACGGAGTTTTCTGTGCTGGAATTGTTATATCATAAAGGGCAGCAACCAATCCAGCGAATCGGACAAAAAATTTTGCTTGCAAGCAGCAGCATTACGTACGTAGTTGATAAATTAGAAAAAAAGGATTACCTGGAGCGAAAGGCCTGTCCGAATGACCGTCGGGTAACATATGCAGCAATTAGCGACAACGGAAGTGAACTAATGGATGAAATTTTTCCGAAGCATGTTAACGCAATGAATGAAATACTAGGCGGTTTGGATTCAGATGAAAAAGAGCTGATGATCGACCAGTTAAAAAAATTAGGGTATCACGCGCAGGGATTATGATGTTTTTACAGGGGCAGTTTTGGGGGTGATAGACTGTTAGATAGTAGCCGCAAAAGTTGATATAACAAAAACTGTATATATAATAAACAACAACTAGGAGGAATCATAATGTTAAAAGTAGGAATTATAATTGGAAGCACGCGTCAAGGTAGAAATGGGGAAGCGGTAGCAAATTGGACATATGACTTCGCAACAAAACGCAATGATAATGTGGAGTATGAGGTCGTTGATCTTGTAAACTATAATCTGCCATTTTTAGGAGCAGCAGTTCCTGAGGCAGAACAGGAAAATGTAGCAGCAAGTGCCAAGGCATGGTCAGAAAAAATGGCATCATTTGATGGATACATTTTTGTTACACCAGAATACAATCATGCACCATCAGCTGTACTAAAAAATGCACTTGATTATTTGAATCCTGAAGTGAATAATAAAGCTGCTGGCTTTGTATCATATGGTAGCTTGGGTGGTGCGCGTGCAATTGAAAATCTACGCCTTATTTTAGGTGAGCTTCAGGTTGCAGATGTTCGTACAGCGGTGACATTCTCGCTTATGACAGATTTTGTAAACTTCAGTGAATTCAAGCCTGCAGACTATCATGTGACTAATGCTAATCAACTGCTTGATCAGGTAATTGCATGGAGCGGTGCTTTAAAAACTGTACGAGTAGAAAAAGCAACAGTATAAAGTAAAATGAGCATACTGACTTAGACTGTTTTCAAAGATTGTGTTTAGGACATAAAATGTATAAACTGCGACGTATGAGCTATTCTCGGATAACGGAAGATTCCCGGCCCGCGACGGACGATATTCTCGGGTAATGGAAGATTCCCGGCCCGCGACGGACGATATTCTCGGATAACGGAAGATTCCCGGGCTGCGACGGAAGATATTCTCGGATAACGGAAGATTTCCGGCTTGCGACGGAAGATATTCTCGGATAACGGAAGATTCCCGGCCTGCGACGGAAGATATTCTCGGATAACGGAAGATTAACGGCCCGCGACGGAAGATATTCTCGGATAACGGAAGATTCCTGGCCCGCGACGGAAGATACTGTAGCAGAAGTTACGTCGCAGTTTGCATCAACTATGAAGTTTAAAGAGCACTAAACTTCTAATTAAAATCCTTCAACCATAAAGGCTGGAGGATTTTTTAAGTACACAGACTATTAACTTTTCCTTTTAGTAAATGGCAGGACAAATAATTCCTCCCCTTCAACCCACTCTGCGTAAAACACGTCTTTAACTGTTTCTACATCCTGAATCCTCAACTCATCCTCAAGCCATTTTTCAGTAAGGTTCGCTTCTTTTAAATTATCCCAAATAATTTCACCGTCATTTACTAGAGTAATGGGTAGCTGTACAGGTTCTGACTTAACGTTTAAATCCTTTTTAGTTGGTGGCTGATAATCTGACTTTTTCAAAACAGAAACTGATCCATCTGTTTCCAAAACTGCATATTCAACCTCTTTCATTGAAAAAACACCCTTTGACCGCAACATATGCTGAAGCTGATTAACATCTAATTTACTTTCCTTCATTTCATCCCTAATTAGGTTCCCTTGATGAATAATAATGGTAGGTCTACCTTCTAATAGTCCACGTGTACCCTTGAACTTCTGAGTGATAATTTCAGTTACATAAATCATTACCCCCCATATTAAAACAGCAAAACCAATTTTAATAATACCAGTATTGTCATCAAATAATGCACTTCCAACCAGTTCCCCAAGAACAAGAGCAGCCACAAAATCAAATGGTGTCAGCTGTGTAATTTGTGTTTTTCCAAGTATTTTTACTAACACAAATAAGGCAAAGAACCCGAATACTGATTCCCTGAACAAGGGAAGTAAAAAGTCCATCTCACAACAACCCCTTCACAAACTCCATGTTAGCTTAACCTTAATGAAAAAATACATGCAAAAAAATGTCAGCCTGCAGACTGTAAAGTCCAACAAACTGACATTTCTACTAAGTAACTATTACAATTCTTTGATCATGGTTACATGGGGAATACCGGCGTCCATAAATTCTCCAGAGACTGTTTCATAACCAAGCTGCCTGTAAAAATCCTCTGCATGTGTTTGTGCATTTAGCTTGGCTTTACTGTAACCATTTTCCTTGATTTCTTCTTCCATTCGTTGCATGATACGTTTTCCATATGATTTACCCCGTTCTGAGGCTAGTACACAAATACGTTCCAATTTTCCATAGATATCAACGAAACGCAATCTGCTGGCAGCGACGGGAGCACTATCTATTAAGCCGACGAAGTGAATAGCACTTTCATCATATTGATCAAGCTCATCCTCAGGGGAAACGTTTTGTTCATTCACAAACACGATTGTACGAACATGATAAGCCTGTTCAAGCTCTTGTTTTGTTTTTACAATTTTAATATCCACTAGTCATCTTTCCCAAACAAAAATGATTCATAAACGGTCCACGATCCATTTTCAAGCTGATACATAAGTTGGAAACGATCAACCTTGTCTTCCAACTGAATGTCTTTCATTGTTAGGCTGCCATACACATCAGCATATTCCTGGTCGGACAATTTTTGTGCAATAGTTATATGGGGCACAAATCCATATTCCTTATTTTCAGGAAGCTCACCTGACTGTAATTTTTCATGTAAATCAATTACCGCCTGTGTAGCTTCTACCTTCATATAGATTGTATTTGTTACAGGTGCAAAGGTACTTACTTTATTGATGTTAAGTTTCAATGGTGAAGTATTTTTTGCTATTTTTCTTAACTCAGGAATAATTTCACGGATCTTATCGTCGTCTGCTTCAAAGGATTCCTTTAACGTGATATGTGGCGGAATCAACGCATAATGCGGATCATAACGCTTTCTGTATGAGTTTGCTTTATCTTGGATAGGCTTCGATGGAAATATTGCAATACCGTATTTCATAATAAAACCTCCTAAGTGTATTTTGCGACTATTACTATTGATCAAATCTTCCAATCATTGTTGTGTTGGATTCTGATATGGTTTACTCTTTATTATAGCAAAAAATACAGTAAAATAGAAAATATTTTGTTACATTTTTCTAAAAATTAATTAAACATAGACGTTAAAGCGCGTTTTAGATCTTTTTGCCATGCTTTCCATGTATGTTCTCCCTCTAACTCGTGATATATATAGCTCATGCCTTTATCTGTCAAAAGTCTATTCAATTCTCGATTTGGTGTAAGGAAGTCCTCTTTCGTTCCAGCTGTGGTATCCACTTCTGTTTCTTCAAGGCCAATTGTATGGTAAATGTCCATTGAATGAATATCCTTGGAATTCCTTACAGCTTCCATGACTGTTTCGTCTACATAAGGAGATTGCATAATAACGTTTCCAAATGTATGCGGAAAACGTAAGGCAGTCATCAATGCCAGAGTACCTGCTAAGGAATCTCCCATCAATGTACGGGATTGTCCCATATGGTAAGTTGGGAGCAGGTCGTCGAGAAGGGGTACTACTTCATAAACAAGAAATTTAATATAAGCTTGCTGCTTCTCCCCACTTGGGTGATACTTTTCCTTGCGATCATATTTGTCATTGTAATGAATGCCTACAAATACAGTGTTCTCGATTTCTTCCTTCTCGTGTAAACGATCACTTAAAGTTGCAGCACGGCCAAGCTGATAATAATCATTACCATCCTGCATAATACAAACATGATACTTATACAAAGGAGAAAACGACTCAGGCTGATAAATCTTCAGCGTCATAACCTCACCTAAAAACTTACTATCAATTTCCTCTTCAACCATCGTACCATTTCTACCCATAAAGACTCACCTCAATTTAATTTGGAAGTAACTGGAAAATGTGCCAGGCACCACCTCTATTTTATCATGTAATTATTTTATTTTCATGGCTTAGGTTAGTTGTCCTTGGAACAGGTTGTGGTAATGCCCTTTTTTCTTTATTAATTCACTATGGCTGCCTTGTTCGATAATTGACCCATGCTCAAGCATGATGATTTTGTCTGCTTCCTGAATGGTGTTGAGTCGATGAGCGATAACAAAACTTGTTCTGCCATGCATCAGCCGTTTTAGTGCATCCTGAATGGTAACTTCCGTAATGGTGTCGATATTACTTGTTGCTTCATCCAGGATTAAAATCGACGGATTAGCCAACAGCGCCCGGGCAATGGTTAAAAGCTGCTTCTGACCCTGGCTGATACCACTGCCTTCCTGATCTAATACGGTCTCAAATTCGTGAGGCATAATTGAAATAAATTCAAAGGCATTGGCATTTTTGGCGGCTTCAATTACTTCAGCATCTGTCGCATCAAGCCTACCGTAGCGAATGTTTTCCATAATCGTTCCTTTGAACAAAAAGGAATCCTGCAGGACAAATGCCATATGCTGACGCAGACTGGATCTTTTGATATTCTTAATATCCACGCCATCAAGTGTTATTTTCCCCGTGTCATAATTATAAAACCGGGCAATTAAATTGATGATTGTTGTTTTTCCAGCACCAGTGTGGCCAACAAATGCTACAGTTTCACCAGGATTAGCTTCGAATGAAATATGGTTTAAAATGGGTGTGGCTTCATAAGCAAACGAAACATCTGCAAACTGCACATGACCAGTAGTTTTGGACAATTCTTTAGCAGTTCGTTCATCGGTTTCTTCCTGGCTTTCATCCATCACATTAAAAACCCGTTCAGCCCCAGCAACTGCCGACAATAGTATATTAAACTGGTTGGAAAGTTCATTTAATGGCCGTGTGAACTGGCGTGCATACTCGGTAAAAATAACAATTACCCCAACAGTAACGATATTCTGGACGGCAAGAATTCCCCCTACCAAAGCAATCAGGGCAAAGCTTAGGAAATTTAACATATTCATAACTTTGGGAATGAAACCGGAGATGGTCATCGCCCAGAAGCCTGTATGACGAAGTTTTTTATTACGTTCTTCAAACTCTCCTATCACGCGTTCCTCTTGAGAAAACGTCTTTACGACATGTTGCCCGGAAACAGTCTCTTCAACATAACCGTTTAATTCTCCCAAATCCTTTTGCTGCAATTTATACAGTGGACCAGTACGTTTGGTGATCCATTTCATCCCGACATACATCAGCGGAATAATCGTCATTGTTACAAGAGTAAGCAATGGACTTAGAATCAGCATGACGACAACAGTTCCGACAAGCGTTAAGATACTTGAGAAAATCTGAATGACGGACTGGTTCAATGTGTTGTTAATATTATCAATATCGTTCGTAATCCTACTCATTAATTCTCCGTGCTGCCTTTTATCAAAATAAGATATAGGCAGACGGTGAAATTGCTTAAACAAATCTCCTCTCAAAGAAAAAACAGTGTTCTGGGCGATCCCAACCATCCAGTAATTTTGCAGGAAAATTGAAAGAGAATGGAACAGATAAATCATAACGAGCCAAACCAGCAGCATGCCTAGTCCAGAACTGCTTTTTGTCACAATATAATCATCAATCGCAGTCCCGACTAAATATGGGCCAAGTAGAGCAAGGCCCGAACTCATTACAACCGCTAGAATGACGAGACTCAATGCACCTTTTTCCCGAATTAAATACGACCAGATTCGCTTAATAGTTCCTGCTGTATTGCGAGCTTTTTTAGTCTTCTTACTTTCAACGTTATCAAGTGGAATCCGTTCATGCTGGAAAGGTTCTTTTAGTTGACTAATTGACATATAGATACTCCTTTCCAAACTGTGATTCTACAATTTTACGGTAAAGGTTTGAATCCTTAAGCAATTCTTCGTGCGTACCACTTACAAGAATCTGGCCACGATCCATCAACAAAATACGATCCGCATCCATCGCTGTCGTAATCTTTTGCGTTATCATCAAGGTTGTACACTTATCCTGTCTAATTGCATCGAGTAATCTCGATTCTGTTTCTAAATCAAGTGCACTCGTACAATCATCCAGCATTAAAATTTTCGGACGACGAATCAATGCTCTCGCTATTGAAAGGCGCTGCTTCTGACCACCAGATAGATTGACACCTTTTTGGCCGATCTTTGTATCATATCCATTAGGCAATTCCATTATCGTTTCATGGATTTGTGCGTCACGGGCAGCCTGTATTACTTCTTCTCTAGTGGCTTTTTCTTTACCCCAGGCTATGTTGTCAAATACAGATCCACTGAACAGTAAGGGACTTTGTGGTACATAGCCAATCGCCCGCCGCAGATGATCCAATGTATAGGAAGTTATCGGCTTATCATCAATTGAAATAACACCACTAGTCACATTATAGAGACGCGGAAGTAACTGGAATAACGACGTCTTACCAGCGCCAGTTGCACCAATTATAGCGATTGATTCACCACTATTTATGGAAAAAGTTATGTCTTTTATAACTTTTGCATCTTCTTTGTTGTAAGCAAAACTCACAGCATCCATATCAATTTTTCCTTCAGTAACAAGTGCACCAGTTTCGGCTTGATCAGACTCGTACAGATCAACTTTCACACTCAATACCTCACTTAGCCTTGTAGCAGAAGCTTTAGCTCTGGAAAAAGCAAGTGTAATAAAGGTGAACATCGAAATTGCCATCGAGACACGTAAGGCGTAGTTTACAATCGCGACAATATCACCAACAGATGACTCACCAGCAAGGACCTGGTTATTACCGAACCAAAGAATTGAGATCAAGCTTAGGTTCATAACAAACAAAAGTACAGGCATGGAAGACTCTACGAAACGAAACGTATAGCGTGTCTTCATTGCTAAATATTTGTTTGCTTTCATGAAGCGATTTTCTTCATGATTACGACGTAAAAATGCCTTAATTAAGCGCATGCCAGCCAAGTTTTCTTGCATCACACGGTTAACATTGTCAACACGCTGCTGCACACTATTGAACAAGCTACTCGCACGTTTGAGTACCCAAAATAAAAAGAAAATAAGCAAAGGAACAGTAATTAAAAAAATAAGTGCAAGCTTCGCGTTTACAATAAAAGCCATCACTACACCACCAAGAACAATTAACGGTGCCTTTACCATAATGCGAAGTCCCATAAAGATTGTATTCTGCATCTGCCGCACGTCATTTGTAAACCGTGTCATCAAAACAGATGTCGGGTACTGATTTAGATTTCGAAATGAGAATTCTTGAACCTTTTTGAATAGCTTCTCGCGAATATCATACCCAAATCCATAACTTGTGTGTGACGCATAGAAAGAATTGAAAATCCCTGCAAAAAATGCAGCAAAAGCAAGCCCAATCATAATGCTGCCCCACATCACAATATTACCAATATCTTTATTCATTACGCCTTCATTAATCATCATCCCTAAAAAGAAGGGAAGTAGAAGCTCTGTAGCAAGTTCAATCATCGTAAATGTATACGCAACCCAAATCGGGAGTTTATAAGGTTTCAAAAAAGATAATATCTGTTTCACAGTTGACCTCCGAATATGTAGTAAGGGATTAAGAACCTATTTCCTCGTGCGATCTAATCTCCCAATCATTCCATTATAATAGGAAAAGAGGGATTAATCTATGGTTTAAATCTGGACTAGGGCTGTATGTTTTTTAATTAGAATTAAAAGTTTAAATCAATTTATGGTAAAATCAAAACAATTACATAATTATTGGACGTCACATGTGAATGGGAATTGAGCTGGGTTATTTATTATAGTGTAGGAGGGTGCATCTTTTCAGGTATACAAAAATAAGAATTCAAAAATAATTGAAACAAAACAGATAGTGAAATCGTATGTTTATCGACTGAAAAGGGGTGCGAACATTGTCTAAAGCTGTTTATTGTGACAAGTGTCTTTTAGAAATAAAGGTTAGGGATGATTTAGTAACAGCAACGATATTTTTTGAAGTCGTACCTTATCATGAGGAATGCTATTCCAAAGATTTAAAAGGTGCTAAAAGTCTCTTTCTAACTAATCAACCGATCAATGGCTTCTCAGGTAACATTATCATACTAGTAATCATCGCTTTGGCCATCACATGGGCAATAGTTGCCGAAGGACCAATGAAACTATTGTCAGCTGCTGGACTTATTCCCATCATTTCCAGAATATATTCATATGTAATCTATGAAAGACATACTGAAAAGTAATATTTTAGCGAAGTACAATAGAAGTGGAGGCCATTATATGCAATTTTTAAAACTATTTAAAAGAGTACTTAGAGGCTTTACTGACCACCAATATGGAGAGAATGAAACAATCTACGATAAGTACAAAGTAAAAGCAGTCCTTGGAATGGGAAGCTATGGAATGACCTACCTTTGTGAAAACGTGGAAGAAAAACAACTTTGTGTGGTCAAACAAATGACGAAAAGTAAAAAGAAGACTTTAATCCGTAAACAATACCAAACAGAGACGGAAATACTTGAGCAATTAAGTCATCCGAATATCCCCCGTTTTTATGAGCGATTTACATTTGAAAACAATAACTTATTTTCCATGGAATATATTGAAGGGGAGAATTTGGAGGATCTGATTTTTTCAAAAAAGAAGCGGTTTAATGAAAAAGAATCACTTGTCTTAATCAGGGACTTGTTGCACATTGTTTCGTACATCCACACGAAAGGGATTATCCATGGAGACCTTAGAATTCCTAACGTTATGATTAGGAATGGTGAGCCATGCATCATTGACTTTGGACTATCTGAACCCTGTTCTGTTAAGAATAAGGATTCTCTCCCAATGGAAGATTTCTTTGACCTAGGAGATTTGCTTTTGTTTTTACTCTATTCCAGTTACAATTCCACAATAAAAAAAGGTCGTCCATGGACAGAAGAGCTCTCCATTCACGAACGAACTAGTCAATTGTTGAAGAATTTGCTTGGTGTTGACGAATCTTATACATATACTTCAGATGTCCTGCACGATGTTAACCAAGCAATTGAATCCATAAGCAATTAGTTTTTAGCTGCTTCTTCTGCCTTTTCGTTTATAACGGCTACTACCTTCGAATGGAGAACCCTTGCGGTGACCGCTGCTACTTGAACGACTGAATTTCCGGTCACTTGAACTGCGACGATATCCCTTGTGCTTTCTTTTTCCACTACTACCACTATACTGCTTTACCTTCTTTAAAAATTTGTCTAACATCAACAAAACTCCTTTCGTTGCTACTGATGTTACGTTTTGGTGAATCATTAAGTTTCAGTAGAATCATAATTCGTACACCTTTATACAAAACTTTACCCTTAAAGCTCGAAAGTTAACCAAATTCACTTAATAAGTTGGAGGTTATCGAATTGTACAGTACCAAGAACAATGGTTTTCAATTTCTTGATTTCATCCGTATGACTGAAGAAAGAATGCCAGGATTACTACAGCCTGTTGCCGGATCATTTGCAGTTATCAATTGTGATGGTAATTATCTTTTGTGTTATAACACTTTGAGAAAGCAATGGGAACTACCGGCAGGGCGCAGGGAAAAAGGTGAGACATCTAAAGAGTGTGCTATCAGAGAACTCTATGAAGAAACAGGACAAGTTGTATTAGATATGACATTCCAAGGCCTGTTACAAGTGAAAAATAGTAGAAATGGTCAAGTCAAATATAATCCAGTCTACATGACTAATGTAGATAAGCTGCAGCCTTTTGTTGAGAATGAGGAAACGTCGAAAATTAAGCTTTGGAACTTCAATAAACAAATAGGACTGATTGACCAAGTTGATATAAAAATATTAAATTTTGTTTAATTTACAGATTTTCCGAACGAGAAAGCCCACTCCTTTAGGTGTGGGATGATAGTGAGGTCAAATACGGAGTACCACTTATAAACCTGAAGGTTTGTGGCGCTTCAAGTATTTGAATATTTCAACATTTATGGCATGTTAGTTGCGCTTTTTTTATTATACTTATAAAATTGTATATATGAATGAATATAGAAAAACCAAAACAACCGTTTCGTTATTAAACTATCATTTTGTTTTCAGTCCTGGTTATAGAAGGAAGATTTTTCTTCAGACAGATGTAGAAAAACGTTTCAAAGAGCTGGTGCAAGAAGTGTGTGTAGAATTGGAAGTACAAATTATTGCTATTGAATGCGACAAGGACCATACACATATGTTTCTAAATACGCTACCTATACTCCTATACGAACTCCTTCGGACATCATGGCAAAAATCAAGGGATTCACTTCCAAGAAACTAAGAGAGGAATTCCCTCACCTTCAGCATTTTCAAAGCCTTTGGGCACGTTCGTTTTTTGTATCCACTGCTGGCAATGTTTCAACCGAAACTATTAAAAGATACGTTGAAAATCTAAAGAAAAGGAACTAGTGAGGAGTGAAAACCTATGGTAAGAAATGCGAAACCGACTTATACAATCGAATTTTCTTTGCACATTCCTAGTTGGCAACAACATCGCTTGGAAAAAAAGTTTAAGATTGCTAGAGCTGTATATAATTCTTGCCTAGGTGAAGCTTTAAAACGACATAAAGCAGTAAAGTCGGATAAAGAATACCGTAGACTCCTTAAAAAACCTAAGTGTAAAGACCGTGATAGTCACCTTTCAACTATTCGGTTAAATTATGGCTTTTCAGAATATGGAATACATAGCTTTGTGAAGTCTGTTCAAAGGAAGTTTAAAGAACACATTGGAAGTTTCGAAGCACAAAAGCTTGCAACCAGAGCTTTTCAGGCAGTCGAGAAACTTCATTTTGGTAAATCAAAAAAAGTTCACTTTAAAAATAGCACGGATG